>JALHNN010000279.1 GCA_022843505.1 Sulfuritalea sp. | reverse complement strand
CAGCGCGGCGACGCGCAGCTGCTGCTGGCCGAGCTGATCGCCATCGCCGACGAAATCTCCGGGCTCAAGGTCCGCAGCGGCCGCGAGCGGCCGACGGTGATCACCTAGCCGTGATATTTCACCCGCCCGATGATTTGGCTGTGGGACTATGCCGAATGCGGGGATCGTGATGCCCGGGAGGGATAGTTGATCAAGTTTTGATCAATTGAGCGAATTTCAGACGGACTTCCCCCAACCCCCGAAGATCAGCATGTCGGGGACGCACTCGGTTTTTGCTATGGGGACGCCAAGGCGTTGGCGGCGATGAAGTAGATATCGCGCAGTGGGTGGTGGGAGGCCAGCAAGATGCGGATACGGCGGGTATTGCGAATGACCGCTGCGCCGATCTTGAGCAAGCGGACGCGGATCGTGGCCGCCGTGGCCCTGGCCAGTTCGGTCGTGGCCAGGGCCAGTTCCCGCAAGCGCTGCATCAGCGTGTAAGCCAGCGCCGAGAACAGGATGCGCAGCCAGTTCGCCAGAAACTTGTGGCAACTGGCCCGCGTACCGAACAGATCCAGTTGGGTTTCCTTGATCCGGTTCTCGGCCTCGCCGCGCTGGCAATAGAGGTCGTCGTAGAGTTCCTCGGCCGGCCGGTCGATGTTGGTCACGATGAAGCGCGGATTGGTACCCTGGGCGTCAAACTCCAGACGGGTGATCAGGCGTCGCTCCCGATCCCAGCTCTTGGCGGCATAGGAGAACTGCCGGATCAGCCGTTGCTTGACCCCAGAATCGTTGAAGGCCTGTTCTATGGTGTGCTCCCAGTCGGCCACGTGGCGGTGCAGCCTGGCATTCCTCGCCATCCCGATCACGTAGCCGACGGCATGGCGTTCGCACCAGCGAATCAGCCGTTGCCGGCAGAACCCCGAATCGCCGCGAACGATGATCCGTACCGCCGGCCATGCCTGGCGCAGCCGGGTCACGATCAGCTTGATCACGGCAGCCGCATGCCTGGCGCCGTCGATCCGGCTGCGGCGCAGGACACAGGCCAGCATGGCCTTGCCAGCGAACACATACAGCGGCAGGTAGCAGTAGTGGTCGTAATAGGCGTGGAACTCGCTGCGTTCCTGATTCCCGTGCAAGGGGATGTCCGAGGCGTCGATGTCCAGTACCAGTTCTCCCGGGCAACTGCCTTGGCTGGCAATGAACTGCTCGACCAGCACCCGGTTGAGCGCCACGACGTCGGATCGCGTCGCCCGCTGTTCCAGGCGGCACAAGGTCGGGCTGCTGCCCAGTTCATCACTCGTGCCGACCGCGGTTTGCATCAACGGGTCGTTGCGCAAGGCCGTATGGTCGTTCAGGTCTTCGTAGCCGCAGCACAAGGCATACAGTCGTTGGGCGACCAGATCGCGCAACTCGTGCGTGATGCGATCCTGGTTACGGGGGTCGTGCAGGACTTCCGCCACGGCCCGGGATAGTCCGATGCGCTGATCCACTTGCCGCAGCAACATCAGGCCACCATCGGAACTGAGCGCGCCACCCTCGAAATTCGCCTCGATCGTGCGACGACCCAGGCGTCCAAAACCCATGTTCCCACGCGTACAATTTGGCATCGGCGGAATACTCCGTTAATCCTGTCTAGACACCAGTATTAACGCGCCTCACGGCGATTCCGCCGACCTCTTCTCGTGAAATATTCGGGCTAGCGGGCGGTCTCGCCAAGGCCCAGCAATTCGAGCTTCAGGGCGGCTGCCGTGGCGTTGGCCAGTCGGTCGATATCGGCCTCGCGCCGAGCGGCGAAATCCACTGCTTGCGCCCCGGCCAGTCCGGCCCATCCGAGCAGCGCCGACATCGCCCCGGGCGTGTCGAACAGGCCGTGGCAGTAGCTGGCGAGGATGGCGTTGTCCTCGCTGATCGCGCCGTCCGGCCTGCCGTCGAGTGCCGCCGCCGGACGCGCCAGGGCCGGGCCGCGCGTCACCCCCATGTGGATCTCGTAGCCGGCCAGGGACGGTGACCCGGGCAGGGCCAGCGTGCCCGTGACATTGCGCAACTGCTTTTCGGGTTCCAGCTCGGTCTCGCAGTCGAGCAGGCCGAGGCCGGCGATGCTCGCCGCATCGCCCTCCAGGCCGCGCGGGTCGTGCAGCTGCCGGCCCAGCATCTGGAAACCGCCGCAGATGCCGAGCAGCTTGCCGCCGTAACGCAGGTGGCGGCGGATGGCTACCTCGTGCCCCTGTTCGCGCAGCCAGGCGAGGTCGGCCTGCACTGCCTTGGAGCCGGGCAGCACGACGAGGTCGCAGGCGGGCAGGGCGTCGCCCGGGCCGATCCAGCGGAAATCGACCTCCGGATGCAGGCGCAGTGGGTCGAGGTCGTTGTGGTTCGAGCAGCGCGGGTAGGCGATGGCCACCGCCTTTAGTTTCGCGTCGGGCTTGGCCGCGCTGTGGGTGGCGATGGCGTCCTCGGCATCGAGCATCAGGCCGTGCAGGTAAGGCAGGACGCCGAGCACGGGCTTGCCGGTGCGCGCCTCGAGCCAGTCGAGGCCGGATTCAAGCAAACCGATGTCGCCGCGAAAGCGGTTGATGACGAAGCCCTTGACGCGCGCCTGCTCCGATGCGGAGAGCAGGTCGAGGGTGCCGACCAGGTGGGCGAAGACGCCGCCGCGGTCGATGTCGGCGACGAGTATCACCGGCACGTCGGCGGCCTCGGCGAAGCCCATGTTGGCGATGTCGCGGTCGCGCAGGTTGATCTCGGCCGGGCTGCCGGCGCCCTCGACGATCACCCAGTCGAATTCGGCTGTCAGGCGCGCCCAGCTTTCCATCACCGCGCCCATGGCGACGGTCTTGTAGGTGTGGTAGTCGCGCGCGTCCAGCGTGTCGATGGCGCGGCCATGGACGATCACCTGGGCGCGGCGGTCGGTGGTGGGCTTGAGCAGCACCGGGTTGAAATCGATGCGCGGCGCGATGTTCGCGGCCAGGGCCTGCAGCGCCTGGGCGCGCCCGATCTCGCCGCCGTCGGCGGTGACGGCAGAGTTGAGCGCCATGTTCTGCGGCTTGAAGGGCGCCACCTTGAGGCCGCGGCGGGCGAGGATGCGGCACAGCGCGGCGACCAGCACCGTCTTGCCGGCATCCGAGGTCGTGCCCTGCACCATGAGGCCGCGCGCCGTCATGGCAACCAGTCCACGCTGTCGCCGAAACCGCGCCGGCGCACCGCCGGGTTGAGGGCGCAGGGCGGCGCCCTGTCCTGGTCGACGATCCAGCCTTCTGCGGCGTCGGCGTCGGCCAGCATGTCGCCGAGATGGCGTGCCTGGCGCGGGCTGGCGCGGCCGGCTTTGATCTCGATGGCATGGCGGCGCTCGCCGCGATCGACCAGCAGGTCGATCTCGCCACCGGCGGCGGTACGCCAGAAATGAAACTGGGTTTGCGGGTGCGCCAGGCGCTCGCGCCGAAGCAGGTCTTCGAGGACGAAGCCTTCCCAGCTCGCGCCCCGGATGGGGTGGGCGGCGAGCTGGTCGGGATCGCCGATGTCGAGCAGGTGGTGGAGCACGCCGCTGTCGCGCAGGTAGAGCTTGGGAGCCTTGGTCAGGCGCTTGCCGACATTGCGGAACCAGGGCGTCAGGCGACGCACGATGAAAGTCGCCTCGAATGCATCGATCAGGCGCGCGACCTTGGCGTGACCGACGCCGAGCGCCGCGGCAAGGTTGCTTATGTTGAGCAGTCCGCCCTGCTGGTGGGCCAGCATGGTCAACAGGCGGCGCGCCAGCAGCGGTTCGGCGGCGATCCCAAGCTGGGGCAGGTCACGCTCGATATAAGCGCGCAGGTAGGCTTCCTGCCAGTCCCGAAAATTCGGTCCGGCGGCCCAGGCGTCGGGGAAGCCGCCGCACAGCCAGTGGCGGTGCCAGCGTCGAGGCACGTCGGGGTCGGCGGCGGCGGTTTCCGACACCACCAGCGGATCGAGTTCCAGCATGCCGACGCGGCCGGCCAGCGATTCGGAAATGCCGCGCACCAGCGCGGGCTGGGCCGAGCCGAGGATGACGAATCGGCCAGATTGGGCGTCGACGGCGCCGCGCTCGGCGTCGATGGCGCCGCGCAGAGCGGAAAATATTTCGGGCACCGCTTGCGCCTCGTCGAGGATCAGGCCGCGCCCGGCATGACTGTCGAGCTGGAAGCGTGGGTCCTCGGTCCAGGCCTCGCGCGTGCGCGGGTCTTCGAGGTCTACGTAGACATGGCCGGCGAAGGCCTGGCGCGCCAGCGTGGTTTTGCCCACCTGGCGCGCGCCGAGGATCAGCAGCGCGGGAAAACGCGCGGCGAGGGAGTGAAGGCGGTCGACGGCAAGGCGGCGATACATGCGGCGCGGGCAAAGGTGATAGATAGGCTTGTATTGTTACTATTGAAACTGAAAAAAGCAAGGATAAATGGCCGGGCGACGGATGGCGGTGTGCGCCGCCGGTAAAATCAAGCATCCTCTCCCCGGCACCGTTGCCGCCAATCGGCCCACTGTTTCGTGACCGCCCCGACGTTTCTGCTCATTCTTCCCCTCGGCCTCCTGCTCGACCGCCTGCTCGGCGAGCCGCGCCGCTGGCATCCGCTGGTCGGCTTCGGCCGCCTGGCCGATGCGCTGGAGCGCGGGCTGCGCCGCGGCGCGCCGGGCGATGCCCTAGGCAACCGCCTGCGC
>JALHNN010000278.1 GCA_022843505.1 Sulfuritalea sp. | reverse complement strand
ACGCGCGCGAGCAGGGTGCGGCCTTGCGCGTTGGCGGGTGTCTTGCTGACGCCGACGCGCAGTTTGTGCAGAGCAAGTGAATATTCATCCTGCTGCAGCAGGGACTCGCCTTGGCTGATATAAAAGTTGCCCTGGCTTGCCCTGTATGCCGGCCACCGGCCGGGCCACACCAAGTCGGCATACTCTACGGTGGGAAAATCACGCCGGTATTTCACGAAGAGCCACGCACCAGCGGCGAGAAGAAGCCACAAGCCCGTCCCTGAAATGACCAATAAGATTACCAATGGTCGCCAGCGCATGTGTAAAAACAGGCCCTTTATTGTTCCTGGCAGGCGTAATTTTGGGCTCCGGTCCATCATACGGTCTCGTTTATCGGTGATATTGCCGTGTCAGGCAACCATTCAACGGCTCCAGCCATAGCGGGTCTGTCACGTGAAATTGGCATAGTATAGGCTTGATCACGAAAGTGATTTGCAGTTTTTTTCTGAGGCTAATCCGTAGAACACCTACCTTGTTTTACGCAAGGAACCTGCTCGCTTATATGAAACACACCGCACGAACCATCCTCGTTTCCCTTTCCGCCGGACTTGGCCTTTCGGCCGGCGCGGCTCCCTTCATGGCAGTCGGCGACAACGCCGAGCTGTTTGTGACGGCCGCCGCCCAAGTCCAGTTCGATGACAACATCTATCTCGATGGGACCAATGAGTCTGACGACACGATCATGAGCTTCACGCCCGGCGTGGATCTCGTGTTCGGCAAAGGCTCGGTCACCAAGGGCAACGCCTACTACCGCGAGGAAATCCGCCGTTATAGCGACAACGACAATCAGGACACGGAATTGAGCAATCTTGGCGTCAACAGCAGCTATGACAACGGTGTGACGAAGGCGGATTTCAACGCCTCCTATGCCCAGGTCGCGCAGAACGACAATGATCTCCGGGCCACCGGCTCCATTGTCCGTCGCAAGCTGACCAACCTTGGCGCCAAGGTTGAATTCGGACTCTCCGAGAAGACCAGCCTCGCCGCCGGCATCTCCTTCGACAAGACCGACTACGGCCCGGCTTCTTATTCGGACAGCGACATCTGGAACCTCCCGGTCGACCTTTATTACAAGGCCAACCCCAAGATGGATTGGAGCCTCGGCTACCGCTACCGCAGCACGGACCTCAGCGGTTCGGGCACGGACAGCACCGACCACTTTGTCAACGTCGGCGCTCGTGGTGAATTCAGCCCCAAGCTGGTCGGCCAGGTCCGCGTCGGTCTCGGCCAACGCTCCTTTGATGTCGGCGGTGACGAGACGCTGCTGGGTTTTGACGGCAACCTCACTTACGCCTTCTCCGAGAAGACCAGCTATCGCTTCAACCTGAGCAACGACTTCGGCAGTTCCGGCACGGGTGACTCGACCGAAACGTTCCGGATCGGGCTCAATGCCACCAACAAGATGTCGGAACAGTGGTCCTTTACCGGCGGCCTGAGCCTCAACAAGACGGACTACCCGACCCGTTCGGATGATTTCCTCGAGGGCCAGCTGGCCGTTACCTACACCCTGAATGCCATGGTCAACTTCGGCGCGTCCTACACCTATCGCGACAACGGCTCTGACTCGGCCGCGGCGGAGTTCACCAACACCGTGTTCGCCTTCGGCGCCAACATCCGTTACTGAGCACATTTCCCGGCTTGCGAACGGAAGAAGGTCGCTGATCTTCTTCCGTTTTTTATTCTCCCCTTCCATGCGCTCACGATCCCTCCGGCTGCTGCCGTTTCTCGTCCTCGGGTTGCTGTCCCCCCTGTCCGGCGCCGAGACCCCTCCGGCGCCCCCGGCGGCCGAGGCGACGGATTACGTGCTGCAGCCCTCGGACCTGATCCGCGTCCTGATTTTCCAGCAGCCCGACCTGCTGCGGGAAGTGCGCATCACCCAGGAATACACCATCACCCTGCCGCTGATCGGCACCATTGATCTCCGGGGCCGCACCGTGCGGCAGGCCGAGGAGATCATCCGCAGCCTGTATGACAAGGACTACCTCGTGAACCCGCAGGTCAACCTGACCGTGCTGGAATACACCCAGCGCACCGTCCAGGTCGTCGGCGCCGTCAACCAGCCCGGCGCCGTGGTCTTCCCGCCCGAACAGAAGATGGGCCTGATCGAGGCCATCGCCCGCGCCGGCGGCCAGTCGCGCATCGCCGATTTGAAGCGCGTCCGCCTCACCCGCACCAACGCCGAGGGCAAGGCGGAGAACCAGATCATCAACGTCGACGACATGATGAAGGGCAATTCGAACGAACAATACCTGCTGCAGAAGGGCGACGTCGTCTTCGTGCCCGAACGGCTGCTTTGAATTTGAGCAACATGGACACAGCGCCCAAGGCGGACAAGGCAACCGGTTCCGGCGAAGCCTATCCCTACACTTATTACGGCACGAGCTACAGCGGCTACGGCTCGCCCGGTTCGGGCGACAACCAGATGCAGCGCAGCATGCAGGACTACGTGCTCATCCTGCGCGAAAGGGCCTGGTATATCGTCCTCGTCTTCACCCTGGTCTTTTCCGCCGCGACGATCTTCACCTTCACGCGCACGCCGCTGTTCCAGTCCGTGGCCAGCGTGCAGCTCCTGCGCAACGGCCCGGTCGTCATGCAGGTGCAGGAGGTCGTCAACAACGACATCCGCTCCGCCGAGGACCTGAACACCCAGGTGAAAGTGCTCGAGAGCTTCGCCATCGTCCAGCGGGTGGCGGATCGTCTCAGCGGCGAGGACCTGAAATCCTTCCTGGCGCCCTACCAGAAGGCGGCGACCAGCGAGCCCGTCAGCCCGGCCGGGATCATCTTCCGCAACCGCAAGATCGTGCCCGTGCGCCTCAGCCTCGTGCTGCAGGTGCAATACACCCATCCGGACAAGATCGTCGCGGCCAAGGTCGCCAACCTCTTCATCGACGAATATATCGCCTACAACTCCCGGCAGCGCATCGAGGACTCGATGAAAGCCGTCGACGACCTCAAGGAGCGTGCCGAGCAGCAGAAGAAGAAGGTCGAGGAACTCGCCATCAATCTCCAGGCCTACCGCGAGAAAAACAAGATGGTCTCGCTCGACAAGGGCAAGGACATCGTCACCGAGAAGCTCAAGGCCCTCAACGCCTACGTCACCCAAACCACCTCCCGCCTCAACGAGGCCGAGATCCGCTGGCGCCAGGTGCAGGAGCGCAAGGCCACGCCGGCCCTCCTGCTCGACCTGCCCTTCGTCTCCAGCCAGTCGCTCATCACCCAGCTCGTCCAGCAGGTGTCGGCGCAGAAGATCCTGATCTCCCAGCTGCGCGAACAATACCGCGACAAGCATCCCAAGATGATCGAGGCGGTCAACTCGCTCGCGCAGACGGAGCGCGAGCTGAGCCGGGCCATCGACTCGACGGCGGCCATGTTCGAGGCGGATTTCCAGACGGCCAAGCGCAACGATGAGGAGGCCCGCGCCAATCTCGTCCGCCAGGAGGCCGAGTCGCTGGAGATCGACCGCTATGCCGTCGAATATTCCAATCTCGAGCGCGACCTCGGCATCAACGAGCACCTGCTGAACAACATCCTCGGCCGCATGCGCGAGACCTCGATGAGCAGCACCATCGAGACCCAGAGCGCGCGCGTCGTCGATCGCGCGGCCCCGGCCCTCAAGGCGTTTTCGCCCAACATTCCCCTGAACCTGGCGCTCGGTTTCCTCGGCGGCCTCGCGCTCGGCACCGCCTTCGCGTTCTTCGTGGCCTACATCGACGACCGGGTGAAGAGCTCCTTCGACATCGAGTCCGTGGTCGGCCTGCCGCTGGTCGGCATCGTGCCCGAGATCAAGCGCCTTGAGCAGCCCGAGAAGGCCCAGATCGTGGCCAACAACCAGGACAAGCAGGTCGTGGAATCCTTTCTCACCCTGCACTCCAGCCTGCGCCTCAAGGACGAGAGCAAGCGCGCCCAGGCCATCCTCGTCACGAGCACGATCCCCGGCGAGGGCAAGTCCTTCACCACGACGAATCTCGCGCTCACCTTCGCCGCCCACGGCGAGAAGGTCGTCATCATCGACTGCGATCTCCGCAAGCCGAACATCCACAAATCGTTCCGCCTCGAGAACATCAAGGGCGTGATCGACATCTGCGCCGGCACCCAGACCATCGACCAGGTGGTGTGCAAAAACGTGCACCCCAACCTCGATATCATCCCCGCCGGCGGCCGGGCCAAGAACCCCACGCAGATCCTCAACAGCAAGAATTTCGAGCTGATGCTCTCCGACCTGCGCAAGCGTTACGACCGCATCTTCATCGACACGCCGCCGCTGGCCGCCGTGAGCGACGCGCTCATCATCCTGCCGCTGATGGATGGCTCGCTGTTCACCATCTTTTTCAACCGCGTGCGCCGCAAGGCCGCGCAGTTCAGCGCCCGCAAGCTCCTCGAGGTGAACGTGCCGTGTTTCGGCGCCGTGCTCAACGGCCTCAACCTCGCGGTCTCCGGCTACTACTACGCCCAGTACTACGACAAGTCCTACAAGGACTACTACGTGACGATGGCGAAGCAGGACCCGGGCACGGCCGACCGCTGAGCCGGTTGGAAGTCTTGTAGGGGCGCGCCTTGTGCGCGCCCTCGGGCGTGGACAAGCCACGCCCCTACATTCAGAACACGCGGTTC
>JALHNN010000277.1 GCA_022843505.1 Sulfuritalea sp. | reverse complement strand
CAAAGCTCGGAAATCAGGATCGTCTTGCGGATCTGGTAATCGCTCATTCCGTGGAACAGCGGGCTTTCGATCAGCGTATCGCGCTGCATGGACATGGCGAGGATCTCGTACAAGCCGACCAGTCGGATGCGCGACATGACCAGCGGAGTCAGCAGCAGGTTGGCGAACAGCGCCACCATCATGGCGGCCGCGGCGAGGACGCCGAACTGGGCGATCAGCGCGAAGTCCGAGAGCCCCAGCGTAGCGAAGATTGCCGCCAGCCCGAGGCTGATCGCCGTCATCGGCGCGGCTTCGATTTTCATGGTTTCCACCATCGCGGCACGATAGTCATGGGTGTGGCGGCAAAGTTCGCTGTAGCGCGCGAACAGATGGAGTGTGCCGTCGATGGCCACGCCGATGATGATGATCGCAACCAGGAAAGTCGTGGTGCTCACCGGTATTTCCAGGATACTCATGCCGCCGAGGATGATGAGCATGGGTAGCGCCCCCGGCACGAGGGCGATGATGCCGCCCTTGATGGAGGTATACATCAGGGATACGCCGATGAAGACAAAAACCAGGATGGCGGCGGATGCCTTGGCCAGATCCGTGATCAGGCGCTCGGCGGAGGCGTTGATCAGGAGGCTTTCGCCGACGATGGCGGTCGCCATGGCCGGTCCGGCATAGCTGCTCACCGCCAGTCGCAGTTCGCGGAGGTGCAGGTTCAGGCGCGACGACTCCCGGATGTTGTGGCGAACCACGATATTGGCCCGGCGCAGATCGTGGCTGACGTAGGCCTCCAGCGCCTGTGGCGGATAAAGCAAGAGGTATTGCCCGAGCAGCTTTCGCGAGGACGGCAGGCCATGGGCGTCGGGCCGTCCGCCGGCGGCTTCCTTGTTGGCCTGCGCGATGAAGTCGACGAGGGAAATGCTGCGGTCGAAAACCCGCTGCTTGGCGATGAAGGCCTGGATGTCGGCAATGCGCTTGAGGTTGGCGGGATCGCGAAACGCGCCGGTGGCATTGGCATCGAGCGTTATGTAGAAGACACTGGGACCGGCCAGATCCTTTTGCATGCGGTCTGCGGCCTCGACCAAGGGGTGATTCGGGCGGAAAAAGCCCAGCGGCTCGGTGCTGATGTGCAGGTCGCCGGCTCTCTGGACCAGTCCGCCAAAGGCGATCGCTCCAAGCAGAAGTATCAGCGCCGTGGCGCGATGGCGCAGCAGCCCGATCGCGCGCGTCGCTTTGTCGGCAAACAGGTCGATCGCCGCGGAACGCCGGAAATTCGTCAGCCGGAATCCGTACAGGGTATAGAGCGCGGGCACCAGCAGCAGCGTGATCAGGCCGCTGGCAAACATGGCAAATGCCGCCACCAGGCCGAATTCCCGAATCGGCCTGATGTCGGTGAATGCGTTGCAGGCCAAGCCCAGGGCCATCACGAAAACCGTGGCCAGGTAGGGCATGCCGAAATTGCGGTTCATGAACTCGTTGCGCTGGCCGCGATCCGGTAGCGCATTCTCCTGGCGGTCAGGCGCCGTGCCCGGAGTGCCGCCATAGGTCATCCGCGTCATCTTGATCGCGACAACAACCAGAACCAGTGCCGGCAGCGTGGCCGCAAGAACGGTCAGCGGGATGCCCGCGAAACCCATCATGCCCAGGGTCCAGATCAGGCTCAGGGCGCTGACCGCGAGCGTCACGGCGGCGGCGTTCAGGCTCCCGCACAGCAGGAGCATGACGATCGCCGCCACCACTGCGGCAACCGGAAGTAGCGTTTGCAGATCGTGCTGCAAACCGTGCTGCATGGCCGCCTCGGTGGGGGAGGGGCCAACATGCATCAGCGTGGAAAACCCGGCGCGGGCGGGTTCCAGGACCCTTTCCAGCCTTTCGCCAACCTCCGCCACGTCCGATCCGACATATTTCTCCCGGATGGCGATGCCGATGCCAATGGATTTGCCGTCCTCACTGACGATGTTTTTCAGCGCCAGCGCATTGTCGAGCACGGCCTGGCGGGCGCGACCGGCACTCTGCTGGTCCGGCGGTGCCGCACGCAGGAGGGCGTGCGAATGCAACTGGCCGTCAAGACTGGTCACGGCCGGCGCGGTAAAGACATCGTCGATGCGCTCGACGAAGGGGAGGCGACGCAGTTCCTCGTGCAGGCGCTCCAGGGCGGCAAGCTTTTCCGGGGACCACAACTGCTCGTCGCGTATGTAGATGAAGCTGCGCTGATCCGAGCCGAATTCGCGCGCTACCTGCAGATAGGCCTGGCGATCAATGCCGTCCTGGCGGATCAGGCGGTCGAGGCTGGTATCCGTCTTGAGGCGCAACATGCCCAATGCGGCGACCAGGCTGATGATGAGCAGCAACAGCAGGCTTTGCCGCGGGTGACGGGTGCCGGCACGCAGGAAGCGCGGCAGATTGACGGAGTCGTCGGTCATCGTCTTGCCTGCCGGCTGGCGAAAACGTCGCTTGGGACAGGGTCGGGTGAATGCACGCGACGCTCCACCTTGAGCAGGGTGCGGCGGCTGTCCCGCAAATCTTCCATGAGCAGCATCGAGGCGCGCCAGACCCCGAGTTCGTCCGGGCGGGGATCGCGAAGACTGAGACGTCGTGCCAGGCGGCCTTCACGGTCCAGGTAGTCGATGCGACTGATGAACAGGTTGTCCTTGCGCAGATACAGGCGGCGCTGGTGATAGCCGGTCGCCCGCACCACCGCTGCATCCCTCGGTTCGGCGCGGACCACGAAGTGGGGCACCCGCTCGATATCGAGCTCGCCATCTCGCTCGTAGCGAAAATCCCGCGTCTGCTCGCCGTCGAGATCGGCCACCAGGAAATCCGTGCCGAAGACAGGTGTGGAGGGCGTCGGCCCGAGGCGAGAGCCGGCGGGCGCATCGCGGTCGATTGCAATTGCGGCGCCCTTCAGTTCCGCCGGGGATTCGATGACGTAAAGTTTGCGCGATTCGTCTCCGCTGCGCAGCGCGTAGTAGCGCGTGGTACGCAGGTTGTACTGGCCCAGACGATCGGTCATCACCAGCGCGTGCTCTTCATAGACGTTCGCCGGCGACGCATGGCGCTGCAGCGACGCCTCGACCAGCGCCTGTCCGGTTTGGGCGCGGGCCAGGCCGGGCAGGCAGGCCAGGGCGCAGAGGAAAGCGGCGGACGCGGAATTCATGTACCGGCGGCCTGGCGAACGGTGACGGCGATGGCGCGCGCGAGGTCGCCATACGCGGCGCTCATGGCGGCGACCAGCCCGGAATAGGAATCCGTCGAGGCGCTGGCGGAGAACGAGGCCTCCCGGGTTGCGAGCACGCTGGCATCCTTGCCCCGTGCAAGCCACCAGCGGGCGGTGAGCTGGACGCGGCCCCCGGCTTCGCGCTCGAACCTGAGGATGTCCACTTCCAGGCGGTAGTCGGGTGGCATGGCGAGGTTAACGGGGGCCGCGAAAACACGGTCGCTGCCCAGGAGCCGGCCCAGGTTTTCGACGAGGATGCGCGTCAGATCTTCCCTCAGGTCGCCTGCCCAGTGATCGAATTCGGCGATCTGCACGCGATGGCCGGCATCACGGGTAACGATTTGCGGCCGGTCGAGGTACTGCGGCAGGCGGACTTCGCGGATGATCAGTGTGACCGGCCTGGCAGTAGCTTCCACCGCAGGCCGGTCCGCCATCGATTCAAGCTGGTACAGGCGTGTCGCCGGCGCGCTGCCGAGGCAGCCCGCCAGGCAAGTGATCGCAGTGAGGCCGACGGCAAGGGATCGAAGCTCGAGCGTCATTTTTGTTCCAGTTCCTTTGCCGGCGTCTTGCCGAGCAGCAGGGCTTGCGGATTGCGTTCCAGCGTGTCGACCAGATGGCGCAGCGAGCGGGCCGTGGCGGTGAGTTCCTGGGTGAGGCGCAGGGAATGATGGTGCAGGGGCGAGTCGGGCGCGATCACGCCGTCGACCAGCGTCATGGTCTGCCTGGATTTTTCGAGGGCATCGCGTGCCGCCGCCAGCGCCTGCTCCAGGTTCATTGCGATCGGCTCGGCGCGTGCGTCCAGGGCGCGCAATAGGCCGCGCACGCTTGCCAGGGATGCGGCGAGGTCCGCGAGTGCGGCCTGCATCTGCGGGCCGTTGGTCAGGGCGTTGGTGCCCTTCAGCGTCCCCTGCAGGTCGGCGCCGAGGGCGGCGTAATCGACCCGGTCCAGCTGTTCCATGATGCCGGAGGCCGTCGCCATGATCTGGTCGAATCCGGCACCCCGGATGGTCGGCAACTCAGGGTCCGCATAGCCGGCATTGGCGAGGCGCAAGGGCGATTTCGGTTGCATGACCAGGTCCACGAACAATTGCCCGGTGAGCAGGTTTCCGGGTTGCAGGCGCGCCCGCAGGCCGTTCCTGATCATCGTCTGGAATGCCTCGCGGGGCGCGCGCTTCAGGCGATCACCCCGGCCGGCAATGCGTTCGGGTTCGATTTCGACGACGACCGGAACGCGGAAACTCGACCGGGCTTCGTCGTATTCGAGCCGCACGTCCAGCACCGACCCGATCCTGATGCCCTTGAACTCGACGGGAGCGCCGACGGTCAGCCCGCGCAGCGAATCGTCAAAGTACATGACATAGCGCAGCTTGCTTACGTAGGATTGGTCCTTGATCGACTTCAGGTCATCGTGCAGGGTGAATATCAATCCGGCGACGTCTTCGGTGCC
>JALHNN010000276.1 GCA_022843505.1 Sulfuritalea sp. | reverse complement strand
GTCCCCAGCGCGCCGTTACGCCAGCGCACCGCGGCAACCCCCGAATCTTCCACCTCGATGTTACGCGCCAGCGTCCCGGTATAGGCCATGACGCTTTCCACCGGCCCGACCAGCCAGTCGAGGAGGTCGATGTAGTGGCTGGCCTGGTTCATGAACGCCCCACCGTCGAATTCCCATGTACCGCGCCATTTCGCCGAGTCGTAGTAGTCCTGGGGCCGCGTCCAAAATACATTCACCGCCACGGAATAGATCCGGCCAAAACGCCCCTGCTCGATCGCGCGCTTGAGTAGTTGCAGGGTATCGTTGCAGCGGTTCTGCTTGACGACGAACATGCGCACACCGGCCTGGTCACAAGCCCGGACCATGTCTAGACCGTCACGCCAGCGCGTGGCCATCGGCTTTTCCGTCATCACGTGCAATCCGGCATTCGCTGCCGCCATCGTTTGGGCGGAGTGCACGCCACTGGGTGTGGCGATCACGACAACGTCGGCGTCGATCGCCTCGATCATCTCCTGGTGAGTGCGAAATCCCTTTGCTCCGGTTCGCGTCACCGCCTTTTCCAGGGCGACGGGAGCCGTGTCGCAGACGGCGACCAGTTCCGCGCGGTCGGAATGCTGTTCCAGCGCGGAAAAGTGGTTTGCGGCAATGCGGCCGCAACCGGTAAGAGCGAACTTGACCTTGCGGCCGCTTATCGGCTGGAACTCTCTCATATAGTCGCTTTTTCGGATTGGGAGACTGCCGCACACAATGATGCGACTATGCGATCTTGGACTTCATCCTCCAGGTCGGGGCCCATCGGCAGGCTCAGTACGCGCGCGGCGACCGCGTCCGCTTCGACCAGGCTGGTGCGGGCGCAGTCGAGCACTGCGAACGCGGGCTGCCTTTGCAGGGGAAGCGGGTAATGCACGGCGGTGGGTACCCCGGCCTGGTTGAGTCGCCTGGCGATCTCATCCCGATCATCCAACTGGATCGTGTACTGCGCATAGACGCTGGTGTTATAGCTGGCGATCGCTGGCGTCCCGACACTCCGGCAAGAGGCGGCGATCTTCGCCGAATAGGCGTTGCCGACCGATTGGCGGCGGGCCACCTCCCAATCGAAGCGATCGAGCTTCGCCAGGAGAATGGCAGCCTGCAGGGTATCAAGGCGTCCGTTGATGCCTATACGCGGATGATGGTAGCGGCGATCCTGGCCATGGGCGCGAATTTCGCGCATGGCTTTCGCCAGGGCATCGTCATCGGTAAACAACGCACCGCCGTCACCGTAGGCGCCCAGTGGCTTACTGGGGAAAAAGCTCGTCGACCCGATGGTGGATAGCCCGCAGGATCGCCGGCCCTTGTAGGTGGCGCCGAAAGACTGTGCCGCATCTTCAATCACCGGCAACTTGTGGCGGGCGGCGATGGCATTGATCGCATCCATGTCCGCGCACTGGCCGTACAGGCTCACGGGCATGATCGCCCGCGTGCGCGGACCGATTGCCGCTTCAATTTTGGACGCATCGATGTTGCAGGTCCGTGGCTCAATATCGACGAAGACCGGCGTTGCGCCAAGCAGCGCGATCATCTCCCCGGTGGCGATGAAAGTGAAGGGGGTGGTAATGACTTCGTCGCCGTGACCGATGCCGAGCGCCATCATCGCAATCAGCAGGGTGTCGGTGCCACTGCTGGCCGCAATGCAATGCCGCACTCCGACGTAGGCGGCGAGCCTTTCCTCGAGTTCGGCGACTTCCGGACCCATGACGTACTGGCCGTGCTCGAGCACCTTGTCCATGCGTGCCCGGATGTCGGCTTCAAGCGCGCGGTATTGGGCCTTGAGGTCGATGAACGGGATCATGGTTCCAGTCTGGTGCATTCCCCGGCGACCAGTCGATAGCGCTCCCCGGTTGCGGGGCAGGTCGTATCGGCATCACCCTCGAGCGGCAGCTCGAGCCGTTCGCCATGCCGACTCATCCAGCCTATCTGGCGCGCCGGAACACCCGCCATCAGGGCATAAGGCTTGACGTTGCGGTTGATCACGGCGCCGGCGGCAACGAAGGCATACTCGCCAATGGTCACGCCGCAGACAACGGTGCAGTTCGCGCCCAGGGTTGCGCCGCGCTTCACCAGGGTTGGTCGATACTCATCCTTGCGCACGACGGCGGCACGCGGGTTGAACACATTCGTGAACACCATGCTCGGGCCGCAGAACACGTCGTCTTCGAGTGTCACCGCATCGTAGATGCTGACATTGTTCTGCACTTTCACGTTGTCGCCCAGCAGGACGTCATTGCCGACGAAGACGTTCTGCCCCAGCGAACAGCCGCTGCCGATTCGGGCGCCACTACAAACGTGTACCCAATGCCAGACGCGGGAACCCTCGCCGATCCGGGCTCCCGTGTCGATAATGGCAGTTGGATGGATTGATGTCATTAATGCGGTTGCAATGTATATCTGCCTGGAGCGGATGGTCGGACACGCTACCGCCCTGCCGGTGCGCACCTTCGATGCGCACAGCATAGATCCGCCGCCCGGCCGCAGCTACCTGGCGGTTTCCAGACTGGCCAACGCGAGGTTGACCTTGGTGTCGCTACCCAGCAGGTGCATCAAGACCTCGACCCGCTTCGCCGAAACGGCGGACACCAGTCCCTCCATGCCCGCAAGCGGCCCGTCGACCACCACCACGCGGCTGCCCGGCTGGACGGCGCTGAGTTCCTCGATGCTCGATTCGTTCTGGCGTGCCTCGAGCGCGGAAATGGCATCGAGCTTTTCCGGGCTGAGCAGGGCCGGCTGGTGGCCGAAACGAACAACGTTGAGCACGCCGATGGTCGAGCGTACCGGTGCGATCGAGTGCTGCGCGTGCCCCGGACGGAAAAACAGGTACTGCGGAAACATCGGTTCCATGCGCAGGACTTGTTGGCGTCGTATCCGCTTCAGTACTTTCAGTTTCGGCAGGTAGGTGGCGAAGCCCTGCCGCTGCAGGTTGCCGTTGGCCACCACCTCCTGCCTGGGCTTGGTCCGCGCCACGTACCAGGACTCCGGATTCACGATCGCTCCCCTTCGGCACGGGCCTGCAGTTCCTGCCGCAGTTGGGCAATCTCCCTGTGCAGGGCCAGATATTCGGCTTCCTTGTGATCGAGGAATTCCCGCGTCAGGCTGAGCTTGGCGGCGATGCCAGAGGGCGTCAGCTTGTACATGTAGGCCAGCTTGTTGTCGTGGCGCCGGAAATTGCCCATCTTGACCAGGCCCTTGTCGAGTAGGGCCTTTAACAAGTAGTGGGTCTTGCCCAGGCTCACGCCGAGCTCACCCGCGAGCTCGCGCTGGCTGATTTCCGGGCGTTCCTCAATTAGCCGCAGGATGCGGAAGTGGGCTTTTTCGCTGAGTTTCATCCAGGCCGGACAGGTGCGTTCAACTATTGAACGCAGTCTAGCACATACTTTTGAATTGCAAGGAGTTTTGCCGGCCCTTCAGCGGGTTTGCGTACCGAGGAAGTCATTGTAGGCGAGGCCGATCCCGTCGCGCAGCGTCGTCCGCGCCTGCCAGCCGAGGCGCCGCATTCGCTCGACGTCGAGAAGCTTCCGCGGCGTTCCGTCCGGCTTGCCGGCATCGAAGACGATTTTCCCCGGGAATCCCGTCACCGCCATGACCGTCTCGGCCAGTTCGCGAATCGTCACGTCCTCACCGGTGCCAAGGTTGAACAGGCCGTCGTTGATGTCCTGTTCCATCAGGAACACGCAGGCGTCGGCAAGGTCGTCGACGTAAAGGAATTCCCGCCGCGGCGTGCCGCTGCCCCAGACCACGAGCTCATCGTCGCCGCGCTGCTTCGCCTCGTGCGCCTTGCGTATCAGCGCCGGCAGGACATGGCTGTTTGCCAGGTCGTAGTTGTCGTTGGGGCCGTAGAGGTTCGTCGGCATCACCGAGAAATACCGTCGCCCATACTGCCGGTTGTAGCTCTCACACAGATTGATGCCGGCAATCTTGGCGATCGCGTAGGGCTCGTTGGTCGGCTCCAGGGGCCCGGTCAGCAGGTACTCTTCCTTGATCGGCTGCGGGCATTCGCGCGGATAAATGCAACTCGAGCCCAGAAAGCACAAGCGCTCGACTCCGGCCTGGTGGGCGCCGTGGATCAGGTTCGCCTCGACCATCAGGTTCTCATAGATGAAATTCGCACGCAGGCTGTTGTTGGCATTGATGCCGCCGACCTTGGCCGCCGCCATGAAGATGAAGTCCGGCCTTTCCTGTTGCAGGAATGCGTTCGTTGCCGCCTGGTCCAGCAGGTCGAGTTCGGCGCGACTGCGCGTCAGCAACCTCGAGTAGCCGCCGGCGGCCAGACGGCGCACCAGGGCCGAACCGACCATGCCGCGGTGGCCGGCCACGTAGATCTTCGCTTGCTTGTCCATCGGCTTATTCGTTGCGGTCGAAGGCCTTGAAGCCGTGCTTCTTGACCAGTTCGTCGCGCTCGGCGGCCTTGAGGTCTTCGCGCACCATCTCCGCCACCAGTTCGGCGAAGCTCACCTTCGGCGTCCAGCCCAGCTTCTCCCTGGCCTTGGTGGCGTCGCCGAGCAGGGTTTCGACTTCGGTGGGGCGGAAGTAGCGCGGATCGACGCGGACGATGGGCGCGGCCTGATTCGCCAGCAAGCTGGCTCCTACGAGGTAGCCGACTTCGTCCACGCCCTGTC
>JALHNN010000275.1 GCA_022843505.1 Sulfuritalea sp. | reverse complement strand
GTGGCCGTCCTGGCCGAGCTTGGCGATCATGATGCGCGGCCGGCGGCCTTCGGCGGCGGCGAATTCATCGGTCAGTTCGCGGACTTCGTCCAATCCGGGGCTGTCTCCAAAAGCGGCACTATAAACCCCGGATACCGTCTGGTTGGTGGCGCGATGGCGGCCCCAGACCTTCTCCAGCGCATCCGAAATCTCGCCGCCGGTGGCGCGCAGGCGGGTGGCCTGGATCGCCAGGTCGAGCAGGTTGCCGGATTTGTCGGCAGCGGCAGCGGTCAGCGCATCCAGTGCGGCCTGCACCGCCTTGCCGTCGCGGCTGGCGCGGATGGCCTTGAGGCGGGCGATCTGCGAATCGCGCACGGCGGAGTTGTCGATCTCGAGGATGTCGATCGGCGCCTCTTCCTTGAGCTTGTACTTGTTGACGCCGACGATCACGTCCTTGCCGGAGTCGATGCGGGCCTGCTTCTCGGCGGCGCACTTCTCGATCTGCAGCTTGGCCCAGCCGCTCTGCACCGCCTGGGTCATGCCGCCCATCTTGTCGACTTCCTCGATGATGGCCCAGGCCTGGTCGGCGATGTCCTGGGTCAGCTTCTCCATCATGTAGCTGCCGGCCCAGGGGTCGATGACGTTGGTGATGTGGGTCTCTTCCTGGATGATGAGCTGGGTGTTGCGCGCAATGCGCGAACTGAACTCGGTCGGCAGGGCGATGGCCTCGTCGAGCGAGTTGGTGTGCAGGGACTGGGTACCGCCGAACACCGCCGCCATGGCTTCGATCGTGGTGCGCACGACGTTGTTGTAGGGGTCCTGCTCGGTCAGCGACCAGCCCGAGGTCTGGCAGTGGGTACGCAGCATCATCGACTTCGGGTTGCCCGGGTTGAACTCCTTCATGATCCGCCACCACAGGAGGCGCGCCGCGCGCATCTTGGCGATCTCGAGGTAGAAGTTCATGCCGATGGCCCAGAAGAACGAGAGCCGCCCGGCGAACTCATCGACGTTCATGCCGGCGGCGAGCGCCGTCTTCACGTACTCGCGGCCGTCGGCCAGGGTGAAGGCCAGCTCCAGCGCCTGGGTCGCGCCCGCCTCCTGCATGTGGTAGCCGGAGATCGAAATCGAGTTGAACTTCGGCATGTTCTTCGCCGTGTAGCCGATGATGTCGGCGATGATGCGCATCGAGGGCTCGGGCGGATAGATGTAGGTGTTGCGGACCATGAACTCCTTGAGGATGTCGTTCTGGATGGTCCCCGAAAGCTTGTCCTGCGATACGCCCTGCTCTTCCGCCGCCACCACGTAGCCGGCGAGGATGGGCAACACGGCGCCGTTCATGGTCATCGATACCGAGATCTTGTCCAGCGGGATGCCATCAAAGAGGATCTTCATGTCCTCGACGGAATCGATCGCCACGCCGGCCTTGCCTACGTCACCGGTCACGCGTGGGTGGTCGGAGTCGTAGCCGCGATGGGTGGCGAGGTCGAAGGCCACCGAAACGCCCTGGCCGCCGGCCGCGAGTGCCTTGCGGTAAAAGGCGTTGGAAGCCTCGGCCGTGGAGAAGCCGGCGTACTGGCGGATCGTCCAGGGCCGCACCGCATACATCGTCGCCTGCGGGCCGCGGATGAAGGGGGCGAAACCCGGAAGCGTATCGGCGTAGGGCAGGCCCTCGACGTCCGCCCTGGTGTAGAGCGGCTTGACCGTGAGGCCCTCCGGCGTCACCCAGTTCAGGCCGGCGACGTCGCCGCCCGGCGCCGACTTGGCAGCGGCCTTGGTCCAGGCGTCGATCGGGGGAATGCTGACTTCGGGTGCCTTGCTCATGGTTCTGCCCTTCCGTGAATGACCGAGGCGGCGGTTCCCAGCCGGAACCCGCTGCCCTCAACTTTGCCCTGTCGCAATGAGGGTTACAAGCCCGCCGACAAGACACTTGACTTCCGCATCGAAGCGCATGATACTGCATCCATAATTATGAATGCAAGAGCCCCGTCGAAAATTCTCGTCCTTCCCGCCCTCTATGAGCAGGTGGCCGAGCGCTTGCGCCAGCGCATCTTCGCCCACGAACTGCAGCCCGGCGACTGGATCGACGAACAGTCCCTGGCCCTGGAATATGGCATCAGCCGCACCCCGCTGCGCGAAGCGCTGAAGGTGCTGGCGGCGGAGGGCCTGGTGGTGCTCAAGCCGCGTCGCGGCTGCTATGTCACGGAACTGTCGGAGCGGGACGTCGACGAGGTCTTCCCGGTGATGGCCGTGCTGGAAGGAAAGGTCGCCGAACTCGCCGCGCGCCGTATCACCAGCGCCGACCTTGCGCGCCTGGAAGCGATCCACGCGGAACTGGAAAAACATGCGGCGGCAAACAACGCGGACCGTTTTTTCGAGGCCAACCAGCGCTTCCACAACGCGCTGCAGGACATCGCCGGCAACCGCTACCTGGCGCAACTGATCGACGACGCGCGCAAGGTGATCAAGCTGACGCGGCGCGATTCCCTGCGCCTCGAAGGGCGCCTGAAACAGTCGCTGGCCGAGCACCGCGACATCCTCGACGCCCTGCACCGGAAGGATCCGGCCGAGGCGCAAGGCCGCATGCACGACCACCTGATTTCGGGCCGCACCGCGCTGGCGCGGCTGGCCGGATCGACCTGAGCCGGGGTTCGGCGCGCCGGTCCCTCGCCTCACACCCCGTTCTGCTTGAGCCAGGCCAGCAGGCGCTTCCAGCCGTCCTCGGCCGGCTCCTTGCGATAGGTCGGGCGGTAATCGGCATGGAAGGCATGCGGCGCGCCTTCATAGACGTGGATCTGTGACTTGCCGCCGGCCTTGGCGAGCGCCTCCTTCATCGCGTTTACATCGTCCATCGGGATGCCCTGGTCGGCAGAGCCGTAAAGCCCGAGCACCGCGCCCTTGATCTGCGCCGCTAGGTCCAGCGGGTATTTCGGCGTGCGGTCGTTGATTTCGCCGTCGATGCGGCCGTACCAGGCCACGCCGGCCTTCACCGCCGGGTTGTGCGCGGCATACAGCCAGGTCTGGCGCCCGCCCCAGCAGAAGCCGGTGATGGCCAGGCGACCGGCATCACCGCCGTTCTTGCCGGCCCAGGCGGCGCAGGCGTCGAGATCGGCCATGACTCCGGCATCGGGCGTCTTGGCGATCACGCCGGCGAGGATGTCCTGCACGTTTGCCATCTTGCGCGGGTCGCCATAGCGGGCGAAGAGTTCGGGGGCGACGGCGAGGTAGCCTTCCTTCGCCAGGCGGCGGCAGACATCGGCGATGTATTCATGCACGCCGAAGATCTCGGAGACCACGAGGACCACCGGCAGGCCCGACTTTCCTTGCGGCATGGCGCGGTAGGCAACCATCTCGCCGTCGGCGACCGGCACCTTGACCTCGCCCGCCGTCAGCCCGTCGGCGGGGGTCTTGATCGGCGACTGCGCGGCGCTCGGTTGCACGGCCAGTGCAAAGCCCGCGCCGAGCGCGGTGACGATGAAGCCGCGGCGATCGAGCGGCGTCGCGGGCATGAGGCTGTCGAACTGGGACTGGACATCATTCCTGCCGGCTGCTTCGTGATTCATGGGTTTCTCCTCGGTGATGGCGACGGTTGCGCAAACCGTTTCGTAAAATACTCCGCTACAACAATCAACACAACGAGGACACCATGAGCACGCCACCGATCAGCCGCTACCCCGTACCCACCCTCGCCGAGCTGCCCGAGGACATCCGTGCCCGCATCCTCGAAGTCCAGGAAAAGTCCGGCTTCGTGCCCAACGTATTCCTGGCCCTGGCCCACCGGCCGGCGGAATGGCGCGCCTTCTTCGCCTACCACGACGCGCTGATGGAAAAAGACAGCGGCCTGACCAAGGCCGAACGCGAAATGATCGTGGTGGCGACGTCGAATGCCAATGGCTGCCAATACTGCGTGGTCGCCCACGGCGCCATCCTGCGCATCCGCGCCAAAAGTCCCCTGGTCGCCGACCAGGTGGCGATCAACCACCGCAAGGCCGACATCACGCCGCGGCAGAAGGCGATGCTCGACTTCGCCATGAAAGTGGCGCTGGATTCGGCCGCCATCGGCGATGCCGACTACGAGACCCTGCACGGCCACGGCTTCAATGACGAAGACATCTGGGACATCGGCGCCGTGGCGGCATTCTTCGGACTGTCGAACCGCATGGCGAACATGACGGCAATGCGGCCCAACGACGAGTTCTACCTGATGGGTCGCGTTCCCAAGCAGAAATAGCCGCCCGCCGGAGCCCCGGAGTCGGCGCTGGAGCCACGGCGACCGACGCCGACGGGTCGCCCGGCCGGATTGTGGCGGGCTATTGCCTCGGCGCCGGGCTGCCGACGTCGGACGCGGGCGGATTGGCGATCCGGTAGTCGAGGCGCAATTCGAGATTCGCCTCGCGGTCGGCCGTCGCTTCGCGCCCGGGTGTCGACGATGTCGCCAGCCAGTTGCCGACACCGACACCGATCGCCAGCGCCAGGACGCAGGCGGCGATGAAGCTGTTGCGCCGGCTGGCCACCGGGACCTCCGGGGTTTCCTCGGCAACCGGCCCGGCCCGGACCTGCGCATCGAGTTCCGCGGCGGCTTGCCGGGCCTGGACCGCTGCGGCCTTCGCCAGGGCCTCGGCAGCGGCGCGTTCGGCGTCAAGGCGCCGGTGCGCGGCCTCGGTGGCTTCGCTTTCG
>JALHNN010000274.1 GCA_022843505.1 Sulfuritalea sp. | reverse complement strand
ATCTGATCAAGCGGGATGACCAGCTCGATCTCGAGTTCCAGATCGACCGCCTCCTGCGTGAGATCGGCGATGCGGGCGAGGAGCTTCTCGCGCCGCGTCGGTGCAGGCGGCGTGTCGGTGTGCTCGATAATTTCGCCGGTGGTGGTATCGACGTACGCTGCCGGCTCCGGGAGCGACGGCAGTGGGGCGGGCAGCGCCGCACGCTCTTGGGCGGCGATCTGCAGATCGACCCACTGCGGCTGGGCTTCGAGCGTCAGCAACCACTTCTCGCGCCGCACTCGTTTGCCGTTGCGGTCATCCGGCATACTGATCTCGCGGGGCACGCGCCGCAGCAGCATCGGGATGCCGCGCAGATCGCCGCGTGTGGCTTCGAGCGCTTCGAGGTTCTCCTGGATCGTAATAATGTCGTGAATCGAGGTGGTCAGCACCATCACGTACGCCATGCGCCGCAGCTCGGGGATAATGACGCGCAGCCGTCCGGCGGGCTTGCATCCGCCTGGACACGGCTTGGGCGCGCTGCTGTAGGTTTGCTGCGACGTGAGCCAGCGCACGCACGTCTTGCCGTCGCAGCGGTGCTGCAGCGCGCCGGCCGTCCATTGCTCTTGCCACGCCTCGAAGTTCTCGCCGGTGGTGCGATAGGGCACGAATACCCGGATGGCGCGCGGCTCCGTGCCGTACACGTCGGCAAACCGGCTCGCCGCATCCGCGTCGTCGGTGTCGAAACGAAAGTGCTGCAGGTCGGTGCCGGGGCGGTTGCCTGTCTCCGGTTTCGGTGCACCCTTGCGCAGTACGCCGATCTGGGGGAAGCTTGCACCGCGGTCGGTGAGGCCAATGATTGGCATGATCGTCTCCTATTCCAGCGTGCTGCGCACATCGGTGGGCAGACCGGCAAAGACCTCATCCACACGCGCGCCGCGCTTCTGGAGCAGCTCACGCACCTGGGTGCGGACCTGTGTTTTGACCAGGGCAAACAATGCCGCGCTGGCCGCCTCGGCATCCTCATCGGCGTCGAGCAGGGCGGTCGCCGTGAGCTCGATATGTGCGGAGTTATAGTCGCCAAGATTGAGTTTGCCGCCATAGGTGGCGGTAATTTCCCGCAGTTGCATCACACGCTCCTCTAGAACGGCAGATCTTCATCGACCGGTCGAATGCGCCCGCCGTCCGGTCGCGTCGGCACATGGCCGTTGTACGAGCCGTTTCGGCTCTCCCAGAGCGCATCGCCCTCGCCGTCAGCATCATCGACGTAGGCCGTCACGCCGTCATACAGCGCCGTGTCGGCAGTGTCGTCGAAACTGCCGTCGTCGCCCGGGCGGTCGCTGCTGATGCGCGCGCGGTCGAGCGCGGCCACCAGCGCGGCGCGAATGCTCCACTCTTCCTGCCGGCGTGCATCGCGAAACGCCTCCAGATCCGCCTCGGTCTGTGCGAGCTGCTCTTCGGCGTGGCGCAGCACACCGAGGGCGTCCTGGTACACGGCGTCGCCGGCCAGGGCAATCGTCAAGCTGCGCTCGCGCTCTTCGGCGTTCTTGCCGCCCGCCCTGCCGTCGTGCATGGCCTGCTGCTCCGCCACGGCGCGGGTCACCTTCTCGCGGTCTTTTGCCAGCTGCAGGATGGCGCGGGCGCGCGCGAGTTGATGATGGATGGTGGTCATTTATGGCTCGCTCTCTTGGCGGCATTCCGCCAGGACATCACGCACCAGCGCCGCCGTCTCGACAATCGTTTGTAATTCGCGGATGTCCGCTTCGGTGAGTGTGGCGCGTTGCCGCGCAATCAGCACCGCCACCGCGCGGAAGATCTTCGTATTGCGCGCCAGAGCGTCTTCGATGCGCGCCAAGCGCGCGTTCTCAGGCCTGCCGCCGGGCATCGTCGTACTCCTCATACGCCCGACGCACCAGGGCATCGAGCATTGGGCTTTCGTGGTGTGCGCGCCACGTATGCAGCAGCGCGGTCACACTGCCGGCCACGAGCGCCACGCACCACGGCGCGACCATGAGCAGCAGGTTGCCCAGCAGCGCCCCGATCAGGGTCAGGCCGGCATTGAGTGCCGCCACGCCGATGGTGTAGCGCCACACCAGCCATAGCGCCGTGCGTTGGTGCCACAGCAGCAGGTGCGCGGCAACGAGCAATCCCGTGCTCAGGGCGCTGCCGGCGATGATGGCGATGAGTTCGGTCACAGATCCGCTCCTTCGGTGTAGGATAGAGTCAGGCGGCGCGGTCAGTCTTCGACACCGGCATATCCGGCAATCGGATACCAAAATGCGCCAGCAGTTGCGGAAGCTCCCGCGCCGCCTCCTGCTCCGTCTCGGCCTGGCCGCGCCGGTAGCCGGTCGCATAGCCGATGTCGTAGCCGTCGCGCCGTCCGTGCAGGTAGCCAAGTGCGAGCGCCACGCCGAACAGCACAGCGGCGGCGATCAGGTGGACAGGATCGGTGATCATGCGTCGCTCCTCCTCGTGCTCAGGTGCCAGTAGCCGCAGATCGGACAGCGGTAGATCCGGTAGTGCCGACCAAACCACTGCGACCGTTCGCGCCGTGCGCGCTTGGCCAGCGTGCGGTTCGGCCAGCCGCGTTTCTCGTAGCACAGCCGGTCGAGCATGCTCAGGCGCCACTTCATGCCGCCTCCTTGCGCGCCTTGACGCACGCAATGCAGCGGCTCGGGTCGGCGATGGCCGGCGCAATCACGTCGGCGGGGCGGTCGCACACCGCACAGCGCCACAACGGATCGGGGTCGGTCGTGTCACGCAGCTGGGGCGCAGGCCGGGGCTGTTTGATGCAGCGCGCCACGTGACCGCCGCGCTGGTGACCACTGGCCCACGGCTTGCCGTCAAGCCCCGTAATGCCGCAATGCGGGCAGGGGGTGAGCACGTGATCGGTTCGCGTGCGCCGATGCGCGCTGCTGCGATGCACGCCCAGCCCGCGCGCGTCCTTCGCCACGAAGTCGCAGTCAGGACAGGGGAAGGTCGCCGCGGGTGCGTCGGTCGTGGTGCTGCCGGTCGTGACGCTCGTGACAATTGCCGGAGCCGGAGCCGTTGCGACGGCCAGCTGCGCCTTGAGCGCGTTGATCTCGGATTGCATGGCGTCGTACGTGCCAAAGTCCGACTCGAGCTGATCGGCGAGCATGCCCTCATTCGCTCGGATGCGCTTCGCCGCCCGCTTCCACACTGCCGCCCACTTCGCCGTGCGGATGGACTGGCTGATCAGGTCGGCCAGCAGCGCGCGGACGTGCTCGGCTTCGCGCTCAGCCTGCTTACGCCGCGCAACCTCGTCCTGCAGCCGGCAGTGGTAGTACGCCGCGGCGAGGCCGTCCTGGGAGAGTTCGCCAGTGAGGAACTGTTCGATCAGCGTGAGCGGGTCATTCGCCATGACGCACCTCAATCCAGGCAATCGGATAGGTCACCACCAGGTTGCGCACGGTCGCGAACTTGCCGGCGTGGTAGTTCGTGCGGAACGGATCGAGTCGGACGGTCACGACGCCCAGCTCACGGGCGATCACCACCCCGCGCTTGCCGCTGTACGTCGTCACGCGGGCGCCAATCGAAAGATCACTCATGACGCACCTCGATGATGCTGATCGTCTCGACGAGCTTGCCGCGCCGCTGATAGCGGTCGACCTCGTGGATCGCCCAGATGTACGTGTTGACCACGCACACATGGGTCGTGCCATACTCCTCCGTCGGCTTGATGGCGCGCACCAGGTCGCGAAAGCCGATGATCGACAGCGAGGGGTAGGTGTCGCGCACATGGCGGTACGCCTGCTCTGCCGTGAGCCGCCGGTTGACGATGCCGGCGATGATTGCGGTGTCGCTCATGCCGCCACCTCAAGCCGCTCCGCACGCTCGGCTGCTGCATCCGCCGCACACGTGCAGCGCTGACCGCCGAACAGATCGGCGTCACAGCCGCTACAGACGTACGGTACCGACTGGCGATGCGCCATCGCATGCCGGGTGCACAGATGCAGCGTGTTGCCGGATGCCGTCGTCACGAGATGCGTCGCGGCGGCGTGGCACGGCAGATCGCACTGTCGCGCCCGAGGGCCGTCATCCGGCGTGTCGTTCTCCTGGCCGGGGCCGTCCGAGGGCGGCGGCTCGTCCCAGATGGTGGGGCCGGCGCTGGGGCGGTTGCGGTTCGGCGCGTGACAGCGGGCGCAGTGCGGCTTCTGGCGAATGCTGCCGAGATCGGCAACCAGGATCGCCGCATTCGCGGCCAGCTGGAGACAGCGCGTGCAGAGCGCAAGCGTGGTGCTAGAGATGCCGTCGAGCTGAATGCATGTCATGTGCAGCTCCGCCGGCGTGTCCGACCGCTCAATCGCGCCGTCGAGCCGGAAGATCTCGCGCATCCCGTCGAACGACTCAAGCACTTCGGAGACAGTGATGATCTGCGCATACTCGCTGCCGTGTCCGTCGGTGTCGCGTGCATCGGCGTACATCTGGATGGTGTCGTTGAGCAGCTTCTGGAGTTCGGTCTGGCTGAAGATGTAGGGAGTTGACATGGTTCGTCCTTTCGGTGATACTGATAGCGGTTCGTCCGCACCCGTCCTGAGAGCTTCTCTCTCTCAGGACGGGTGTTTTTTTATGTCCACTTCATGCGGCCTGCGCTCCGTGGGTGAGGCGGTCGTACACCAGGCGGTCAAGGGTGACTTCGGCCTCGTGGCGGCTCGCGGCATAGCCGACGAGT
>JALHNN010000273.1:599-4684 GCA_022843505.1 Sulfuritalea sp. | reverse complement strand
CGGCGGCCACCGGTCGCGCCGGCAAGTTCATCGGCATGCATTTCTTCAACCCGGTGCCGATGATGGCGCTGGTGGAACTGATCCGCGGCCTGCAGACCACGGACGAGACCCACGCGGCGGTCGAAGCATTGGCCAAGTCGCTGGGCAAGAGCCCGATCACGGTGAAGAACAATCCCGGCTTCGTGGTGAACCGCATCCTCTGCCCGATGATCAACGAGGCGGTCTTCGTCCTCGCTGAGGGCCTGGCCTCGCCCGAGGAGATCGACGCCGGCATGAAGCTCGGCTGCAACCATCCGATCGGCCCCCTGGCACTGGCCGACATGATCGGCCTGGACACCATGCTGGCGGTGATGAACGTCTTCTACGAAGGCTTCAACGATTCAAAGTACCGCCCGGCGCCGCTGCTGAAAGAAATGGTGGCCGCCGGTTACCTGGGGCGCAAGACCGGGCGGGGCTTTTACCAGTACTAGGAAGGCGTCAGGCCGAAAGTCGGCGCTGGCGGGACGCCGTCCCGCCAGCGCCGACTTTCATGCTTCGTCGCGTTTCAGGTCTGGCATCCCCGGGCGGAATCAGCCGCCGAAGCGGCGCAGGCCCTCAAGATCGAGGACGGTGACGCTGCCGTATTCGGCGCGCAGGAAGCCGCGCTGGGAGAGCAACTGCAGGCTCTGATTGACGCGCTGGCGCGAGACGCCCGCCAGATGGCCGACCTCGGCCTGGGAGATGGCGATGCGCGAGCCGATGCCAGGCTGCAGCACGGGATGGAACAGGGCCGTGATGGCGCGGGCGACGCGCGCGTCGGTGTCGGCGAGGCGCTCGGATTCGAGCAGGCCGATGAACAGGCCGAGGCGTTCGTTGATCTGGTTGATGACGAAGCGGTTGAAGGGGATGCTGTGGTCGAGCAGCCAGTGGAAGGTTTCGCGCTTCATGCAGGCCACGCGGGAATCGCGCAGGGCGATCACGTCGTAGCGGCGCGGCTCGGCTTTCAGCATCGAGCCTTCGCCGAACCAGCCGCCGGCGGCGATGCCGGTGAAGCTGGCGGTCTTGCCGGTGGCCCAGTCGCTGGACATCTTGGCCAGGCCCTCGATCACGCCAAACCAGTAGTCGGCTGGCGCGCCCTTGCGGCAGAGGAATCCGCCGCTTTCGATATGGCGCTCGATCGTGCCGTCGCAGGCGCGACGAAAGTCGTCCTCGGCCATGGCCTGCCCCCAGATGGTGCGGCGCAACACGATTTCGAGGTCGCCGGTGGAATTTTCAAGATTGTCAGGCACGCGACAATTATAGGCCTGAGAATGGCTTAGACTCGGCGCCTCGCGAAGGCTAAGCAGGCCAACCAATACGAGCCCGACTCGCGAATGTTGGAGGAGAACAACGCATGGCTGCATCCCAGTCGAGCCCCGGAACGGGTTCGCTAGACACGTTTCCGCGCCTGTTGCTGAACCACGCCTTGGTGCGCGGTGATCGGCCGGCGACGCGCGAGAAGTTCCTTGGCATCTGGCAGACATGGAGCTGGAGTCAGGTCGCCGAGGAGGTCCGCGCCATGGCCTGCGGCCTGGCCGAACTCGGCTTCAAGCGCGGCGACAACCTGGCGATCATCGGCGACAACCGCCCGCGCCTGTACTGGTCGATGTGCGCGGCGCAGATGCTGGGCGGCGTGCCGGTGCCGATGTACCAGGATGCCGTGGCCGCCGAGATGGCCTTCGTGCTGACCGACGGCGCGATCCGCTTCGCCATCGTCGAGGACCAGGAGCAGGTCGACAAACTCCTCGAGATCAAGGACCAGTGCCCTGATCTCGCGCACATTCTCTATGACGATGCGCGTGGCATGCGCCACTACACCCAGACCTTTCTCCAGGGCCTGGACGAAGTCATCGCCATGGGCAAGATCCACGACAAGAACCAGCCCGAGTTCATTCCCGGTGAAATCGCCAAGGGTCGCAAGGAAGACGTGGCGGTGATGTTGTACACCTCGGGCACCACGGGCAAGCCCAAGGGTGTGTGCCAGACCCACGAGACCTTCATCGCCGCCGCGCAAAGCGGTGTCGGTTTCGACAAGCTGACCGACCAGGAAGATATCCTCTCCTACCTGCCCATGGCCTGGGTGGGCGACCACCTGTTTTCCTATGCGCAAGCCATGGTAGCGGGCTTCACCATCAACTGCCCCGAATCCGGCGACACCGTGATGACCGACCTGCGCGAGATCGGGCCGACCTACTACTTCGCCCCGCCGCGCGTGTTCGAGAACCTGCTGACCACGGTGATGATCCGCATGGAAGATGCCGGCGCCATGAAGCGCAACATGTTCCATTACTTCATGTCCGTGGCCAAGCGCTGCGGCGCCGACATCCTCGACGGCAAGTCGACTGTGTCGAGCGCCGATCGCCTGCTCTACGCGCTGGGCGACATCCTGGTCTACGGCCCCTTGCGCAACGTGCTCGGCATGAGTCGCATCCGCGTCGCCTACACGGCGGGCGCCGCCATCGGCCCCGACCTGTTCCGCTTCTACCGTTCGATCGGCGTCAACCTCAAGCAGCTTTACGGCTCGACGGAAACCTGCGCCGCGGTCTGCCTGCAGCCCGACCGCGAGATCAAGTTCGACAGCGTTGGCAAGCCCGCGCCGGGCGTCGAGGTAAAGATTTCGGACGGCGGCGAGGTGCTGGTGCGCGGCAAGCTGCTGCTCAAGGAGTATTACAAGCGGCCCGACGCGACGGCTGAGGTGATCGATGCCGAAGGCTGGTTCCATACCGGCGACGCCGGCTTCTTCGACGAGGATGGCCACCTCAAGATCATCGACCGTGCCAAGGACGTCGGCAAGCTGTCCAATGCGGCGATCTTCGCGCCCAACTACATCGAGAACAAGCTCAAGTTCTTCCCGCACATCAAGGAGGCGGTCTGCTTCGGCCACGACCGCGACATGGTCTGCGCCTTCGTCAACATCGACATGGGCGCGGTGGGCAACTGGGCCGAGCGCCGCGGCCTGCCCTATTCGGGCTACACCGACCTCGCCGCCAAGAAGGAAGTCCTCGACCTGATCCGCGACTGCGTCGAGCAGGTGAATGCCGACCTGTCGCACGATGCCATGGTGGCCGAGACGCAGATCCACCGCTTCCTGGTGCTGCACAAGGAACTCGATCCGGATGACGACGAGCTGACGCGTACGCGCAAGGTGCGGCGCGGCTTCGTCGCCGAAAAGTATGCCGTGCTGATCGACGCCCTGTATTCCGGCAAGACCTCACAGTTCATCGAAACCCAGGTCAAGTTCGAGGACGGCCGCACCGGCAAGGTCGCCGCCGACCTGGCGATCCTCGAAGTCAAGACCTTTCCGACGATAAAGAAGGCTGCGTGATGACGACCTATCCCAAATTCTCCGCCCCATGGGCGGGGCCAGCTAGTCGCCTTCCCCGCATGGCGGGGGAGGATGGGAGGGGGTGTCCATTCTTGTCCCGCGCCAGCGCGGGCGGCCCGTCGGAGGCAGCATGAGCGGAAGAAAATTCGGCGAGGTCATCCTCGACCTCAATAACATCAGCCTCAGCTTCGGCGGCGTCAAGGCCCTGCAGAACATTTCCTTCAACGTTCTGGAACACGAAGTCCGCGCCATCATCGGCCCCAACGGCGCCGGCAAGAGCTCGATGCTCAACGTCATCAACGGCGTGTACCATCCCCAGGAAGGCGAGATCACCTTCCGCGGCGTACAGCGCCGCGACATGGACACCCACCAGGCGGCGGAGCAGGGCATCGCCCGCACCTTCCAGAACATCGCGCTGTTCAAGGGCATGTCGGTGCTCGACAACATCATGACCGGACGAAACCTGAAGATGAAGGCCAACATGCTGCAGCAGGCCCTCTGGTTCGGTCCGGCGCAGCGCGAGGAACTTGAACATCGCGCCAAGGTCGAGGAGATCATCGACTTCCTCGAAATCCAGCACATCCGCAAGACACCGGTCGGGCGCCTGCCCTACGGCCTGCAAAAGCGCGTCGACCTGGCGCGCGCCCTGGCCATGGAGCCGCAGATCCTGCTGCTCGACGAACCGATGGCCGGCATGAACGTCGAGGAAAAGCAGGACATGTGCCGCTTCATCCTCGATGTC
>JALHNN010000273.1:0-589 GCA_022843505.1 Sulfuritalea sp. | reverse complement strand
CATGGGCGTCGTGATGGACATCTCCGACCGCGTCGTCGTGCTCGATTACGGCAAGAAGATCGGCGACGGCACGCCGGACGAGGTCCGCGCCAATCCCGAAGTCATCAGCGCCTATCTCGGCGCTAGCCACTGAGGAATCCGAACCATGGCATTTTTTCTGGAAACCCTGCTTGGCGGCCTGATGAGCGGCATGCTGTATTCGCTAGTGGCGCTGGGCTTCGTGCTGATCTTCAAGGCATCCGGCGTGTTCAATTTCGCCCAGGGCGCGATGGTGCTTTTCGCCGCGCTGGCGATGGCGCGCTTCTCCGAATGGATTCCCGAATGGCTGGGCATCGACAACCTGTTCGTCGCGAATGTGCTGGCCTTCGTCGTCGCGGTGGCGGTCATGTTCGTCGTCGCCTGGCTGATCGAGCGCCTGGCCCTGCGCTACCTGGTCAATCAGGACGGCGCCACCCTGCTGATGGCCACGCTGGGCATTGCCTACGTGCTGGACGGCATCGGTCAGACCATCTTCGGCAGCGACATCTACAAGATCGACGTCGGCATGCCCAAGGAACCGGTGATGATGCTGGAAAGCGTCTTCGAGGGC
>JALHNN010000272.1 GCA_022843505.1 Sulfuritalea sp. | reverse complement strand
CGTGCGATTCGCGGATGCCGGCCGAGGTGATTTCGACGAATTCGGCCTTCGCCCGCATCTCGTCGATGGTGGCGCAGCCGACATAGCCCATCGAGGAGCGCAGGCCGCCCATCAGCTGGTGGATCACCGCCACCACCGGCCCCTTGTAGGGCACGCGGCCTTCGATGCCTTCCGGCACCAGCTTTTCGACATTGGCGTCGGAATCCTGGAAGTAGCGGTCGGCGGCGCCGTCCTTCATCGCGCCTAGGCTGCCCATGCCGCGATAAGCCTTGTAGGAGCGGCCCTGGTAGAGCACGGTTTCGCCGGGCGCTTCCTCGGTGCCGGCGAACAGGCCGCCGAGCATCACCGCATTGGCACCGGCCGCAATCGCCTTCGAGATGTCACCGGAATAGCGAATGCCGCCGTCGGCAATCAGCGGCGTGCCGCTCGCCGCCAGCGCGTTGGCCACCAGATCGACCGCCGTGATCTGGGGCACGCCGACACCGGCAACGATGCGCGTGGTGCAGATCGAGCCGGGACCGATGCCGACCTTGACGCCATCGGCGCCGTGGTCCACCAGCGCCAGCGCCGCGCCGGCCGTGGCAATGTTGCCGCCGATGACTTCGACCTGGGGGAAATTCTTCTTGACCCACTGCACGCGCTTCAGCACGCCTTCGGAATGGCCGTGGGCGGTATCGACGACGATCACGTCGACGCCGGCCTCGACCAGCAGGGCAACGCGCTCCTCGGTGCCCTCGCCGACGCCGACCGCGGCGCCGACGCGCAGGTGGCCCTGGTCATCCTTGGCGGCAAACGGGTGCTCGCTGGACTTGAGGATGTCCTTAACAGTCACCAGGCCGCGCAACTGAAAATCGCTGCTGACCACCAACACGCGCTCGAGGCGGTGCTTGTGCATCAGGGCCTTGGCTTCCTCGGGCGAACTGCCCTCGCTGACCGTGACCAGGCGCTCGCGCGGCGTCATGATGCCGCGCACCGGCTGGTCGAGATTGGTTTCGAAGCGCGTATCGCGGTTGGTGACGATGCCGACCACCTTGCCGTCCTCCACGACGGGAAGACCGGAAATGCGGAAATTCCGGGTCAGAGCCAGAACCTCGCGCACCGTCATGGTCGGCGGTATCGTGATCGGATCCTTGAGCACGCCGGACTCGAAGCGCTTGACCTTCGCCACTTCGGCGGCCTGTGCCTTGGGGTTCAGGTTCTTGTGCACGATGCCGATGCCGCCCTCCTGGGCGAGGGCAATGGCCAGGCGCGCTTCCGTCACCGTATCCATCGCGGCGGAAAGCAGGGGCAGGTTGAGGTGGATCTTGCGAGTGAGGCGGGTGCCGAGGCTGACGTCGCGGGGGAGGATCGCCGAATGGGCGGGAACCAGGAGGACGTCGTCGAACGTCAGCGCCTTCTGGAGCAGTCGCATGGTGTTTTCCTTGAGTCGCAAAAACACATTATACGCGAGAGCAAAGACCGCTCTTTCGCCGCGGCGCCCGTGCTTCAGGCCTCGGTTTCGCCGCCGCCCTTTTTCATCACTTTGCCTTCGGCCGCACGCTGCTTGCGGACTTCCTTGGGGTCGGCGATGAGAGGCCGATAGATTTCGACCCGGTCACGGTCGCGCAAGGGCGTGTCGGCCTTCGCCAGCTTGGCGAAAATTCCGAGCTTGTTCTTTTTCAGGTCGATCTCCGGGTACTTGCCGAGGAACCCGGATGCTTCGATGGCCTGGATGACCGTGCTGCCCTCGGCCAGAGTTTGCTGCACGACATCCTGGACGTCCGGTCGGGCATAGACGATTTCGACGGTGATGCTCTCAGCCATAAACTTTCTGCGCCCGCTTGACGAAGGAATCGACGAAGGTATTGGCGATGTGGTGGAACACCGGCCCCAGTGCCTTCTCCAGCAACTGGCTGGAGAACTCGTAGTGCAGGCGGAATTCTACCTTGCAGGCCGTATCGCCCAGGGGTGTGAAGCGCCAGTGCCCGTCGAGATGGTCGAACGGCCCGTCCTTGAGCTTGAGGTCCATCAGGAAGGGCTCCTGCTTGGTGTTTTCGGTTGAAAAGTGCGACTTGAGGCCGTGGTAATTGATCATGACCGTGGCCGCGGTGCGTTCCGGCGTGCGTTCGTGGATCGTGCTGCCGCCGCACCAGGGAAGGAATTGCGGATAGTCCTCGATGCGATCGACGAGCACGAACATCTGTGCCGGGGTACGCTCGATGAGGACTGATTTCTCGACCAGGGCCATGGGATCTGTGACTCAGGCAGGGTAAGGGGCTACGGTAGAATGAGACATTTTATCGCCCAGTCCAATGAGCATCGTCGACAACAAGAAGGCCTTCCACGATTACTTCATCGAGGATCGCTACGAGGCCGGACTGGCGCTCGAAGGCTGGGAGGTCAAGGCGATCCGCGCCGGGCGGGCGCAGATCAAGGAAGCCTACGTGGTGATCAAGCGCGGCGAGATGTTCCTCATCGGCGCGCATATCACCCCCCTGCTCTCCGCCTCGACCCACATCCACCCCGACCCGGTGCGCACCCGCAAGCTGCTGCTGCACGCCGAGGAAATCAGCAAGCTGATCGGCAAGGTAGAACGTGCCGGCTATACCCTGGTGCCGCTCGACCTCCATTTCAGCAAGGGCCGGGTCAAACTCTCGGTCGGCCTGGCCAAGGGCAAGAAGCAGCACGACAAGCGCGACGCCGAAAAGGAACGCGACTGGGTTAGGGAGAAGAGCCGGCTGATGCGCGACAAGCGGGCTTGAGCCCGGCCACTTCCATGACACCCACCACCTTACTCTGGCTGGTTACCGGCTGCCTGATGCTGCAGCCCTTGTCCACGGATCTCTACCTCGCCACGCTGCCCGGCATGGCGGCGGATTTCGGCGTGGCCGCGTCGGCCGTGCAGCACACGCTGTCGCTGTTCGTGATCGGCTTCGGTGCCGCGCAACTGGTCAGTGGTCCGCTGTCGGACCGCTACGGTCGCAAGCCGGTGATGATCGGCGGCCTCAGCCTCTACCTGGCCTCCACCCTGGCATGCGCCTTCGCGCCCGACCTGCCCTGGCTGATCGGCGCGCGCTTTGTCCAGGCCATCGGCTGCTGCACCGGCGTGGTGGTCGCCCGCGCCGTGATCCGGGATGCCTATCCGCCCGTCGAGGGTGGGCGCATGCTGGCCAAGGTGAGTTCGCTGCTCTCGATGGCCCCCATCCTCGGGCCGATCCTCGGCGGCTACCTTCAGGTGGCCTTCGGCTGGCGTTCGGCATTTATCGCCCTGGCCGCGACCGGCCTTGTCGTCTGGATCGCCGCGCTGCGGCGGATGCGTGAATCCAACACGCAGCCCGACCGCGAGGCGCTGCGACCGGCGCGCCTGGCCCGGAGCTATCTGGCCGTGGCGCGCAGTCCCGCCTTCTGGGCCTACGCCCTGCCCGGCACCCTTTCCTATGCCTCGATCTTTGCGTTCATCTCGGGAACGCCCTTCGTCCTGATCCGCGTGCTCGGCGTCCCCACCCAGCACTACGGCTACTACTTCGCGCTCGGGGTTCTTGGCTATCTCGGCGGCACCCTGCTCTGTCGGCGCATGATCGGTCGCATCGGCCTGCAGCGCTCGCTGGAGGTCGGCACCCTGATCGGGCTGCTCGGCGGCCTGGGATTTCTCGCCGCGGCGCTCGGCGGCTTCAGCAGTCCGGCACTGGTCGTGGCCGCCCAGTTCGTGGTGATGATCGCCCACGGCATCAACTTCCCCAGCGCCCAGGCCGGATCGCTGGCTCCCTTCCCCGAAAAGGCCGGTGCCGCGGCGGGGCTCTTCGGCTTTATCTCCATGCTCGGTGCCTTCTTTACCGGCATGTGGGTCGGCTCCAGCCATGACGGCACGGTCCTGCCCCTGGCGACAATCAGCGCCACGGTCGCCATCGGCCTCTTCCTCTCCGCCCGCATCATGGCGCGACACGGTCGCACGGTCTGAGCGGCGCCGACAAGCGCCGCTCAATAGAGGAAGCGCCCTGCCAGTTCCGTCAGCTTGAGATCGTTGATCAGGGACGCGGCACGCTCACGCGCATTGCCGCGCGGCGGGCCATCCCGACGGGCGACGATGAGTTCGTTCTTCATCGAGTGCTCCCAGCCGACCAACTCGGTGACGCTCAGCCGATAGCCGTGGGCCTCGAGCAGCAGGCAGCGCAGCACGTTGGTCACCAGGCTGCCGAACTCGCGGGTATGGATCGGATGCCGCCACAGCTCGGCCAGCGCCGAGGCCGCCAGCGATGCGGATTTGTGCCGGCGCAGGGTTGCCGCGACTTCGGCCTGGCAACAGGGTGCCAGGACGATGAACCGCGATTGGCGTTGCAGGGCGAAGCGGATCGCATCGTCCGTGGCCGTATCGCATGCATGCAAGGCGGTGACCATGTCAACCTGGGACGGCAGCTGCGCAGACGCGATCGCCTCGGCAACGCTCAGATTGAGAAAGTCCATGCGCGCAAAACCCAGCCGTTGCGCCAGTTCGCGGGAGCTGGCGACCAGCTCGGTCCGCGCTTCGATGCCGAAGACGCGGCCCGCCTCGCCCCCCTTGAAATACAGGTCATAAAGGATGAAACCGAGATAGGACTTGCCGGCGCCGTGGTCCACCAGGTTCAGGTCGCCGCGCACATCGAGGACTTCGCGCAGCAGCGGTTCGATGAACTGGCAGAGGTGATAGACCTGCTTGAGCTTGCGCCGACTGTCCTGGTT
>JALHNN010000271.1 GCA_022843505.1 Sulfuritalea sp. | reverse complement strand
GCCGACCTGGCGCTCGACCTCCTCGGCCACCGCCTTGACGCCGGCATCCTCGGGCCAGCGGCCATCCACCGGCAGGATGTCCCAGCGCAGCCCGAGCAGGCGATGGCCTGCGCCCTCGCGGGCGAAGCGCAGCCGCACATGCAGCGCGTCGCGCGCCTCCGACCCGGCCTTGAAAATGGGCGTACGTCCGGCGAGTTCGGTGATCAGGTGATGCTCGTGGCCGCCGAGGATCAGGTCCGCCACGCCGGAGTCGGCAATCGCGCGGTCCTCGGCGAGGTTGTTGTGGGTCAGCGCGATCACGGCCGCGGCGCCCTGGGCACGCAGCACGGCGGCCTCGCGCCGCACCGCGGCAAGCAGATCCGTGAAGCGGATCGCCGGGCCGGGCTTGGACAGCGTGACGGCCTCCGGCGTGATCAGGCCGATGAAGCCCAGGCGCACGCCGCCAAGCTCGTGCAGCGCGGACGCCCGGAGCATGGGCAGCGGCGGCTCGGCCTCGATGTTCGCCGCGAGCCAGGGGAAACGCGATTCGGCGAAGCGCTGGCGCGCGACCTCGGGCCCGAAGTCGAACTCGTGGTTGCCGGGGACGGCGAAATCGAGGCGCATCGCATTCCAGGCGCGCATCATCTGCGCGCCCTTGAAGATGCCCGACTCGATGCCCGGCGAGAGCGTATCGCCGCCGAAGACGAACAGCGTCGCCGGCTGCTCGCGACGCAGGGTCTCGACCAGTCCGGCCAGTCGCGCCAGGCCGCCGCGCGGCGCCTTCGGGTCGACCGGGGCGATCTGGTAGATGTCGTTCACATGGACGATGCCGACCTCGACCACGGCGGCACGATCCTGGGCCAGGCCGAGGGCGGCGAGTCCGGACAGGAGCAGCGCAAGCGCGGCGCGGCGAAAGCGGGCGGTGAAGGACATGGCCGGGCGATTCTACGTGAGCGCAGGCCCGCCCCTGCGGGGCAAACAACGGGCCCCGGCATGGAATTCGCGGTGGCATCGCCGTGTCACGGGCGCCGACTTTCGCGCCCGCCGGCTATGATTGCCGCTCCAACTCCGGAACAAGCCGCCATGCCCGACTTCATCGACCCGACGCCGCCCGGCCAGTGCCTCTTCTGCCGCCTCGTCGCCGGCGAAATTCCCGCCACCCGCGTTTTCGAGGACGAGACGACGCTGGCCTTCATGGACCTCGGGCAGGTCAATCCCGGCCACGTGCTGGTGGCGGTGAAGCGCCACGCCGCCACCCTGCTCGACCTGACGCCCGACGAAGCCGCCGCGGCGATGCGCACGGCGCAGAAGGTCGCCCGCGCCGCCAAGGACGCCTTCGACCCGCCCGGCATCACGCTGCTGCAGGCCAACGGCAAGGAGGGCGAACAGACGGTATTCCACTTCCATCTGCACGTGGTGCCGCGCCATGCGAACGATGGCATCGGCTTTACCTGGCCGCGCAAGAACCCGCCGCGCGACACGCTGGAGGCCTACGCCGCACGCCTGCGCGAGGCACTGGCCGGCTGAGCGCCGCATCGCCCACCGAGGTCCGCGGTACCCGGGACTGCCAGGAAATCGCCGGCAGCGGTCCCCCGTTCCGCGCCTGCTGAGGACCCGGGGCACGTAAGTGCGACCGGCGGCGCCATGGTGGCGCCGGCGCCGACTTTCGCGCATTTACATCCTGTTGCAAATCCCCTTGAATTTTCCCGCCCCGCCCCTATCGAAACGGCGTTGGCGGCCGCAACGCCGCGCCTGTCCGCTTTTTTGCAACCGCAATGGAGATTACGATGAAGCCTGCCATTTCGACGCTATCCACCCCGAAACGACTCGCCCTCGTGGGCGCCCTGTTGGCCGCGTTTTCCGGCGGCTACGCGCTGCGCGACCAGGTCCGCCCGATCCATGCCCATGCCGCCACCGTTGCCTCGGCGGTCGAGGCGCCGCGCGCCACCGTGCAGTTGCCCGACTTCAGCGAGATCGCGGCGAGCCAGGGTCAGGCGGTGGTGAATATCAGCGTCTCGGGGACGGTTAAGACGGCCGCCCCGGGCCTGCCCGACTTCGACGCCAATTCGCCCTTCGGCGAGCTCTTCCGCCGCTTCGGCATACCCAATCCCAACATCCCGCATGGCCGCGGCGGCAAGATGCCGACGCGCGGCCAGGGTTCGGGATTCATCGTCGACCCGAACGGCACCATCCTGACCAATGCCCATGTGATCGAAAACGCCGACGAGGTGACCGTCAAGCTGACCGACAAGCGGGAGTTCAAGGCCAAGGTGATCGGCCAGGACCGCCAGACCGACATCGCCGTGCTGAAGATCGAGGCGCAGAACCTGCCCGCGGTGAAAATCGGCAACCCCGACCAGGCCCGCGTCGGCGAGTGGGTGGTGGCGATCGGGTCGCCCTTCGGCTTCGAGAACACGGTCACCGCCGTCATCATTTCGGCCAAGTCGCGCACCCTGCCCGACGAAGGCTACGTGCCCTTCATGCAGACCGACGTGGCGATCAATCCGGGGAATTCCGGCGGCCCGCTGCTCAACGCGCGCGGCGAGGTGATCGGCATCAATTCGCAGATTTTCAGCCGCAGCGGCGGTTACCAGGGCCTGTCGTTCGCCATTCCGATCGACGTGGCGATGAACATCGAGAAGCAGTTGCTCGCCGACGGCAAGGTCACCCGCGGCCGGCTCGGGGTGCTGATCCAGGACGTCAACCAGGAACTGGCGGATTCCTTCGGCCTGGACAAGCCGCGCGGGGCGCTGGTCGGGAAGGTGGAGCCGGGCAGCGCGGCGGCGAAAGCCGGGATCCAGACCGGCGACATCATCCTGCGTTTCAATGACCGCGAGATCACGAAATCCGGCGACCTGCCGGCGCTGGTCGGCGCTACCCGCCCCGGCAGCGAGGCGACCTTGGAGCTGTGGCGCAAGGGTGCCAGCAAGACCCTGCGCATGACCGTGGGCGAGATGAAGACCGCGGCGGCCGACGGGCACGGCGGGAAGGACAAGGCCGACGGCGGCGGCAAGCTCGGACTGGCACTGCGCCCGCTGAACGGCGAGGAGAAAGCCGCGGTCGACGGCGGCAAGGGACTGGCCGTCGAGGAAGTGAGCGACGGCCCGGCCGCCCGCGCCGGCATCCGCACCGGCGACGTGATCCTGGCGGCCAACGGCGAGCGCGTCGCCAGCGTCGACGATCTGCGCAGCCAGGTCGAACGCGCCGGCAACAGGGTGGTGTTGCTGGTGCAACGCGGCGAGCGCAGCTTTTTCGTTCCGATCAAGATCGGCTGACAGCCTTCACCTAACCCGCCGGTGCGGCGCCGACCGCGCCGGCAGGTTAAGCGCCGTTTAAGGCGGAAGTCCCATCATGGCGTCATCATCTCCCAAGGAGCACGCCATGCGCCGCAATCCCGAATCCTTTCCCGCCGTCCTGCTGTCCGTCATGCTCGGCACCCTGCTCTTCGTCATGAGCGTGGCCTTCGTCAGCATCCCGATCTCGCTCGGCGGACATCCGGGCGAAGCCACGACGCTGTCGGCCAGGGCGGCCTTTCACCCAACCTGAGCGGATGCGGGCCGGATTCGCGGCGTAAACTGCCGCAACGACCCACATCACTCCACCGGAAAATGACCGACCTCAGGCGCTATGCCTGGCTATCCGTCGCCGCGGCGATCGCGACCATCCTGCTGAAGGGGGCGGCGTGGTGGATGACGGGCTCGGTGGGCCTGCTCTCGGACGCCATCGAATCCTTCGTCAATCTCGCCGGGGCGCTGATGGCCTTGTGGATGCTGACGCTGGCGGCGCAACCGGCGGACGCAAAGCATCCGCACGGCCACGGCAAGGCGGAATATTTTTCCAGCGCCTTCGAGGGCTTCCTGATCGTGGTCGCGGCCGTGAGCATCGCCTGGACCGCCGTCGACCGCCTGATGCACCCGCGGCCGCTGGAGGCCCTGGGGCTGGGCCTGCTGGTCTCGGTGGTGGCCTCGCTCATCAATTTCGGCACCTCCACGGTGCTGCTGCGCGCCGGCCGCGAGCACGGCTCGATCACGCTGGAGGCCGATGCCCACCACCTGATGACCGACGTGTGGACCTCGGCCGGGGTGATCCTCGGCGTCGGCCTGGTCTGGCTCACCGGCTGGAACTGGCTGGACCCGGCGATCGCGATCCTGGTCGCGGCCAACATCGTGTGGACCGGCTGGCAATTGATGCACCGCTCGACGGCCGGCCTGATGGACATTTCACTCCCGGCGGAGACCCTGGCCCTGATCGAGCAGCGGCTGGCGAGCTACGCTGCCAGCGGCATCGGCTATCACGCGCTGCGCACGCGCCAGGCCGGGCGCCAGTCCTTCGTCATCCTGCATGTGCTGGTGCCGGGCGAATGGACGGTGACACAGGGCCACGACTGGGCCGAACGCATCGAAGCCGACCTGCGCGGGCTGATCCCGCATTGCCATGTCACGACGCACCTGGAACCGGTCGAGGATCCGCGCTCGATGGAGGACCAGGGACTGGACCGCCACGCGCACTGAGTCTGCGCCGTGCCGCCGGCCGAAAGTCGGCGCTGGCGACACGGTGATTTCTGCTCAGGCGGCGTCAAGCGCCTGCGCCACGTCGGCCAGCAGGTCGTCGAGGTCCTCGAGGCCGGCCGAGATGCGCACCAGGCCTTCGGCGATCAGGTGTTCCTGGCGTTCCTCGGGCGTGTAGAAGGAATGCGTCATGCTCGCCGGATGCTGGGCCAGGCTTT
>JALHNN010000270.1 GCA_022843505.1 Sulfuritalea sp. | reverse complement strand
CCAACGATTCGGTACTGATCCGTCCGGCCGCGGATGCGGCGCAGGGGTTCGCGGTCGCCATCGCCGATGTGCGCGCCCTGGCTGTTGCCGCGCCCGTGCGCAGTTCCGCCGCGCTCGCCAACAAGGGGCAGGCTTCGATCGAGGCGGGCAGCGTGAATGGTCCGCCGCCGGCAAATGCCGCCTTGCGGAACCAGGTGACGATCAGTTTCACCAGCGCCACGACCTTCGATGTGACCGACGTCACGGCGGGTTCGACCCTCGCCACGGGTGTCGCCTACGTCGCGGGCACGGACATCAGTTACAACGGCTGGACTACCCAGATACGCGGTACCCCGGCCACTGGCGATACCTTTTCCGTGGAAGCCAACGTCAATGGCGTGGGTGACAGCCGCAACGCTACCCTGCTGGGAGCCCTGCAGACGCGCAACACGATGAATGCCGCCAGCGGCGGCAGCGCCACCTCGACCTATCTTGGCGCCTATGCCCAGCTGGTCAGCGTAATCGGCAGCAAGGCCAATGAAGTCGAAGCCATCGGCGCCACCCAGCAAAGCCTCGCCGACCAGGCGACGACCGCCCTGCAGTCCGTGGCCGGGGTCAATCTCGACGAGGAAGCGGCAAATCTCCTGCGCTACCAGCAGGCCTATCAGGCGGCATCCAAGGTACTCGAGATCGCCGGGCGCTTGTTCGATGAAGTGTTGTCGCTTGGACGCTAAGAAACCAGGAAAGGCCATTCGCCATGCGTGTCAGTAGCGGGATGATTTTCGATTCGGGTGCCGCGGGCATTTCGCGGCAGACCTCGGCACTGCTGAAAGTGCAGCAGCAACTCGCCAGCGGCCGTCGGCTGCTGACACCGAGCGACGACCCGGTGGCAGCGGCACGGGCGCTGGAGGTTTCCCACGCCAATGACGTCGTCAGCCAGTTCGCCTCGAATCAGGCGGCGGCGAACGCCGCCCTCGGAACGCAGGACGTGCAGCTGGGACATGCCGAGGATCTGTTGCAGCGGGTAAACGAACTGGCGATCCAGGCCGGCGGCGTCGCCGGCAGCCCCGCAGGGCGCAAGGCGGTGGCGACCGAGTTGCGCGGCATCTACGACCAGCTGCTCGGTGTCGCCAATACCAAGGATGCCGCCGGCAACTATGTGTTCGGCGGCTACATGAGCAACACCACGCCTTTCGGCGGATCGATCGACTCCCTCATCGCCGGCGGCGAAATCGTCTATCAAGGCGACGAAGGGCAGCGCACCCTGCAGGTTTCCAACAGCCGGCAGATTGCGATCAGCGATCCCGGAATCGACGTGTTCCGGCGCATACCGAACGGCAACGGCTATTTCACCACCGGCTATACGATCGGGAATACCGGCACCGGTGCGATCGCTGCCGGTTCCGTTTCGGATCCCGCGGCCTGGCGCAGTTCCGCCGCACAGAATGTCGATATCCGCTTTACCGATACGGCGGGTGTCATTACCTACGACCTGGTCGATACGGCGACCGGGAATTCCCTGCTGACCGGTGGTGCTGCACCGGCGCCCGTGGGCAATCAGCGCAGTTACCAGAACGGGCAGCCGATCGTGCTCAAGGCCCAGGGCGTGGAACCGGCCTTCGATCTGGGCGGCAGCGTCGCCGTCACCGGCAGCCCTGCCGGCGGCGACAGCTTCAGCATCGCGCCGGCGCAGACCCAGAGCGTGTTCGCCACGGTCGCCCGTATGATCGGCGCCCTCGAGTCCGGTGGCACGACGCCGGCGGAACTAACCAAGTACAGCAGCGACATCCGCGCCGGACTGAGCGGCACCGCGCAGGCATTGACCGCCATCGTCGGCTATCGCGCCGAGGTGGGTACGCGGATGAACGAGATCGAGGCCTTGCAGAACCTGGGTGGCGACCTCAGCCTGCAATACCAGCAGACTTTGTCCGAGCTTCAGGATCTCGACTATGCGACGGCGGTATCCGAGCTGACGCGCCGGCAAGGCGAACTGCAGGCGGCACAGCAGTCCTTCCTGCGCATTTCCCAACTTTCACTGTTCAGCCTCCTATGAAATCCAGATCCCACGCCCGCCGGATACTGACCGCGGCTGCGCTGCTTGGCTTGCTGGCCGGTTGCAGCAGCACGAACTTTCCCGGTTCCAGCATGTTGAACTATCCGGGCAAGACCGCGCTCAGCGGTGATTTCCCTGCCAAGGGGCCGATCGTTCCCGACACCACCCTGAATGTGACCAAGTCGATCCAGATTCCGCTGGACAAGATCGTCACCTGGGGCTTCTATGCCGGTGCGGCATGGTTGATCCTCGATCCCCTGGCGCCCAACTGGGAAATCGAGCAGGCCGATTTTCCGGAGCGCCATTTCCAGCTGTCGTTGAAGATGAAACGGGTCTATGCCGGCGGTGCCGGCGAGGCGAGGGTTGCTTTCCACCAGCGCGCCAAGGACCTGATGCGCGAAAATGGCTACGACGGTTACACGGTTGTCGAGTACAACGAAGGCCTCGAATCCTCCGTGCTCGGTTCGCAGCGCGTGGCCAGGGGCGTGATCCAGCTCACGAGGCGCGCGGGTTAGCGCCGTCGGCTAGCTTCCGGAGGCCATGCGCACCACGGATTCGAGCGTGGCGAAGCCGCGGCTGAACAAGGGCTCCATCGCCGCGCCGATATAGGGCAGGGACATCAGCAACACCAGGAAGCCCAGCGCCAGAGTGACCGGAAATCCGACGGCAAACAGGTTCAGCGCCGGTGCCACGCGCGACAGCACGCCGAGTGCGAGGTTGGTCACCAGCAGGGCGGTGATCAGGGGCAGGGCCAGCAGCACGCCCAGCGAAAACATCATCGCCGCGGCCTTGACCAGGGCAGCCAGCGAGATCGCCTGAAACGGCAGACTGCCGATCGGCAGCACCGTGAAACTTTCCGCCACCAGGTAGATCGCCAGCAGGTGCCCGTTCATGGCCAGGAAGAAGAGCGTGGTCAGAAGGCTGAGGAATTGCGTGATCACCGGCGTCTGGCCACCGGCCACGGGATCGAAAAAGGTGGCGAAGGACAGGCCCATTTGCAGGCCGATCAATTCGCCGGCCACGTCGATGGCGGCAAAGGCGATGCGCAGCGCGAAGCCCATCATGCTGCCGATCAGCAACTGCTCGACGATCACGGTGAACCCCAGCCAGGATCCGGCCGGCGGTGCGGGGGGCGGCGGCAGGGCCGGCGCCACCGCCATGGCGACGGCCAATCCTGCCACCAGCCGGAGGCGTCTCGGCATCGCGGCATTGCTGAATACCGGCGCCGTGGCCAGCAAGGCGAGGATGCGGGTCAACGGGAAAATGAACAGCGCCAGCCAGGCGTCGAGTTGGGCCGAGTCGATCGCTATCATCGCGGTCCTGATGGAGGGATCAGCCTATGATGCCCGGTATCGATTCGTAAAGCCGGCGCATGTAGTCGGTCATCAGGGTGACCATCCAGGGACCGGCGAGGATCAGGGTGACGAAAATCGCGATCAGCTTGGGGACGAAGGAGAGGGTCGCTTCGTTGATCTGCGTCGCCGCCTGGAAAATGCTGATGACGAGGCCGGTGACCAGCGCGGCGAGAAACAGCGGCGCCGAAATCATCAGTGTGAGTTCGACCGCGCCGCGCGCGATCTCGATGACGGCGGTCGGAGTCATGTGATGGCCATTCCCCCGTCCCCGTTCTCACCGGTTCGCCGCTGCGCGGTTCCGGGGCACGTCTGGCGCGCCTTCGAGCGGTCGTGCGGCGCGCTCATGTGCCGAAGCTCAACACCAGCGAGCCGATGAGCAGGTTCCAGCCGTCGACCAGCACGAACAGCATGATCTTGAAGGGCAGGGCAACGATCACCGGCGACATCATCATCATACCCATCGACATCAGCACCGAGGCGACCACCATGTCGATGATCAGGAAGGGGATGAAGATCATGAAGCCGATCTGGAAGGCGGTCTTCAGCTCCGAGGTGACGAAGGCGGGAATCAGCACGCGCAGCGGAATGTCCTCGGCCTTGGCCGGCACGGGCAGCTTGGCGACCTTGGTGAAGGTGGCGAGGTCGGCGTCGCGCACCTGTTTCAGCATGAAGCTGCGCAGTGGCACGGCGCCGGTTTCCAGCGCCTGCTGGAAGCTGATGCGGTTTTCGGAAAGCGGCACATAGGCTTCGGTGTAGATGCGTTCGCCCACCGGAGCCATGATGAAAAAGGTGAGAAACAGGGCCAGGCCGACCAGCACCTGGTTGGGCGGCGAGGTTTGGGTTCCGAGTGCGTGACGCAACAGGGAAAAGACGATGATGATCCGCGTGAAACTGGTCATCATCAGCACCAGCGCGGGCAGGAAGCTCAGGCTGGTCAGGAGCAGCAGGGTCTGGATCGAGAGCGACCACTGCGTGCCGCCTCCCGCCGCGGGGGTGCTGGTGATTGCCGGCATGGCCTGAGCCATGGCGATTTCCGGCAGCAAGGCCAGAAGGAGCAGGAGCGGGCGGAGACTCATCTCAGCGGCGCGGCAGGAAGCGTTGCAGCCAGTCAGCCGCGGCGGTTTGCGTGGCCGATGGCGCGGGTTCAGGAATCGCCTGGCGCGGGATTTCGGCCAGCGCCGACACGCGGCCGGGAGCGACGCCGAGCACCAGCCAGGTGCTGCCGACCTCGACGATGATCACCCGCTCGCGACTGCCGACGGAGGTGGCGGCGACTACCCGCATCATGCCGCTGGCCGGCCCGCGTATCGAGGTCAGG
>JALHNN010000269.1 GCA_022843505.1 Sulfuritalea sp. | reverse complement strand
AAGCACATCGTTGCTGTCGAAGGCCTCAAAGCGAATGGCATCGAGCGGATCATCATCGAGCCTTACCTCAAGCGCACCGTCATGGACTGTCAGCCTGGCGCTTGCCGTATCGACCAGGCGCAAGATGGTCCCGCCCCCGTCATTGCCGATGGTGCTGACAAAGTCCCTGCCGTCACCTTTCGCGTGATGCAGGGTGGTGCCGCTGCCGAACAGCTCTACGTGATCGCTTCCTCGTCCCGCCGACACCCAGGCACCATTCCCCGTCACGGTCAGCGTGTCGGATTCCGCGCCGCCGATCAGGATGGCACCCCATTCACCGGTACGCACCTGGACCGGCGACATCACCGCCTGCCCGAGGAATTCTGCGGCGTCCAGCTTGGTGCCGTCTGCAAACTCAAAGAATTCGACACTGCCGCGCAGCGCGTTCTCGATGCCAAGTCGCTCGTCATCGACCATGAGCATTACGCCGATGCCATTCATTCCGACGCCTGTAACGTCCGCAAGCGAGATTCCGGGTCCAAAGCGCAAGGTATCGGTGCCGCCGGTATCGCTGACCATGTCGAACACGCTTACTGTTCCGGCATCGGGAATGCCATCGCCACGAGCAAAGACATAGATATCGTCTCCTGCCCCGCCCAGCAGAAGGTCTGCGCCTTCTCCGCCCGTCAGAACATCGTCACCCGCCCCGCCGTCGAGGGTATCGAGACCAGCTCCGCCGGCCAGCGCATCGTTGCCATCGAGCCCGACAAGGATGTCCTCACCCTCCCGGCCATCGATGCGGTCCTCGATGCCGGTGCCGACGATCGTGTCGTCGCCCTCCGTGCCGTCGAGGTCAAAGCCGCGCGCCAGCAACTCGCCCCAACTCAGGCTCGATCCGTCCGCAAAGTTGAAGCTCCCCACGCTTTGCATCCCCAGCGGATCGTCGGCGTTGAACTTCTCGATGTGGATGCCATCGCCGTTACCCAGGTCGAGCAGCAGCGAGCCTTTCCTGAGCTTGATGGCGTCCTTGCTCACCCCCTCGCCGAAGACCAGCACGCTCTTTTCCGGGCCGGTGTCGTCGTCGAATACCGTGTCGACGCCGTCGCCCTTGTTGTAGATGTAGGTGTCCCGCCCGGCACCGCCAACCATCGTGTCGTCGCCCTTGCCACCGATGAGGACGTCGTCGCCGGCGTTGCCGAAGATCTCGTCCTTTCCATCGCCGCCCTCGAGCCAGTCGTGGCCCTGCAGGCCGGGGACCTCATCGCCCTCGTCCCCGGACAGCACATCATCGCCCTCGCCCCCGAACAGCACGTCGTTGCCGGCATCGCCGAACATCACGTCCTTGCCCTGGCCGCCGTCAAGCAGGTCATCGCCGCCGTGCGCGAAGATCCAGTCGTCGCCCGCACCGCCATACAGCATGTCGGCACCCCCGATCCCATCGGACCACTGCACATTGGCGCCGGAAATGGTCGGGGTGTAGGTGGTGGTATTGGCCTCGGTATCGGTGTCGACGTCGCGCCCGGTGCTCCAGCTGTCAAGCGGGCCGAGGTCGGTGATGCCGTCGCCCAGCAGCAAGTCATCCCCCGCCCCGCCGATCAGGAGGTCGTTTTCTACTCCGGCGATGATGAGGTCCTTGGCGGCGCTGCCGATCAGGACGTCATTGCCGACCCCGCCGTCGATCCAGTCGCCTTTGGCCTCCTGATTGGTTTCGGTATTGCCGAGGGCACTGGCGATGGCGCTGGCGATCGGCGTGGTGCCGCTGGCCGCGGTGTCGCCCCAGAGGGTGTCGCTGCCTTCCCCGCCGGACAGGATGTCGGCGCCGGCGCCGCCTTCGACGAGGTCGTCGCCGGCACCGGCAGTGACGCGGTCGTCCCCGGTCCCGGCCTCGATGCGGTCGTGGCCGCCCTTGGCGTCGATGATGTCGGCACCGCCGCCGGACTGGATGTAGTCGGCCTGAGTGGCGTGGCCGTAGAGGGTGTCGGGACGATCCGGGGCGGCGCCGTCGGTGACGTAGTTGCAAAGGGCGTCCCTGGTGTTGTAGGTGACCTTGTAGCTGTCGACGATGGTCTTGCTCGAGTCCTCGGGATCGGCATGCTCGGCGGTGATGGTGATGACGGGGTTGTGCCAGCCGGGGCCGTGGCTGGCGGTGTTGATGGGGCCGCTGAAGTTGGCGGTGAATTCCTTGGGCGCCTTGTCGCCCTCGATGGTCACCGTGGTCGGGACGGCGGCCGGAGCATCCTGGCGGTGGAGGCCGAAGTCGCCGTCGGTGAAACTGGTGCCGAGATCGAGGCTGCCGCCGCCTTCGATGCTGAGCTTCCACGAGCTTGAGCTGTCCGCCGGCTGGGTCAGGGTGAGCTTGCCGTCGGGGCTGAGCCAGGTGGTGTCGGTCTGCTTGACGAAGAGCTTGGCGGCGCTGCCGTTGATGAGGAGGCGGCCTTTGCGGTCGGCGTCGATGATCGTGTCGTCGCCGTCGCCGGTGGTCCAGACGTAGCTGTCGTAGCCGGTGCCGCCGTCGAGGCGGTCGTTGCCGCCACCGCCGATCAGGACGTCCTGGCCGGCCATGCCGTAGAGGTGGTCGGCGACGCTGTTGCCGTTGGCGGCGCGACCGTCGAGCACATTGCCCTGCTCGTCGCCAAAGAAGTAGCGGCGGGTGGCGCCGGAGACCAGGCCCTGGGCGACCTTGTAGTCGCTGGAGACATCCCAGTAATAGCTGTCTTCGTTGGGATAGGCATCGCCGCTGCTGTTCATCTGGTAGGCCGGATCGAAGGGATTGAGGTTCGCGGCGTTGAACCAGTTCTTGCGCTTGAGGAATTCGGCGCGGTCGGCCATCCAGCTTTCGCTGAAGGTCAGCGTGGCGTCAGCATTGCCGGCCTTGGTCTTGTCGGCATCCCAGTCGGTGAAGGTTTGCCCCCAGGCGGCACTCACCTTGGTCTGCAGAAGCGCGTCATCGGTATGGAGCTTGAAGGGGCTGAGGCTGAAGAGCGCAGCAAAGCTGGCGAAGTCGGTGCGTCCGTTCTCGGCGGTGATGCCGTTCGAATCGCTGAGCTTGAGTTTGCCGGCGAGCGCGGTGTAGGCCGGGTCCTTGGTGATCTTGTCCAGTTTGGCGTAGAGGGTCTCTCGCCCTGTGTAGACCTCGACGTCATCGACCTTGGCCCAGGTACTGCCCTCTGGATTGCCGTTGAGACGTTTGTCCTTCGCCTGCGGGCCGAGAAACAGGTCGGCCAGGGCATTGACGACGTTCTCGAGGATGTCGCCCTGCGCCAGCCCCTGATCGCCGTTACTTGCCGCCTTGCGCCACGAGGCGTTCTTGAGGATCTCGTTTAGCGCCGTCGCTGCAGTCACGCGCTGGTCGACGGGCAATAGATTGATTATCGCGTTCTGCACATTGAGCGAATCGAGTATCAACACCAGGCTGTGGGTGTCGCCGAAGTCATTTCTGGCATAACCATCTACCAGCAGCTTGACCGAGCCGTTGGCAAACGACGCCTGGATGGCTTCAGACACGGCCTTGCCGCGCACCAGGGGCTGGTCCTCGATGAAGAGTTGATACTCGGCGCCATTGCGGTACTGCGAGTGCGCGACCATGAAGCGCTGTGTCTCGGCATCGAATTCGGTACCAGCCAGATCCCACTGGTTGCCGATGCCGGAGTCGCCCAGGCCCGAGCCCATGAAGCGCGCACCCATGGCCGCGCGGACGCCATCCCACAGGCTCAGCGAACCGGTGCCAAATTCCCGCGACGTGGCCAGCACCGCCAACTGGTAGTCCAGCGATTCGCCGGCGATGGCAAGCTTGTCATTGACCAGATGCGGTATCGGTGCCGGGTTGCCCGGGTCGCCCTCGACGATGACGCCCGAGCTGAGCGTCTTGACCCGGTCGGCCTCCTTATTCACGGCCAGGGCGCGATCCAGCGCGCCCCAGAGCAGCAGGTAATCACGCTTGATGTCGATGTTGGGCGACTCGGTGGCATTAGCCTGGCTGGACATCCGCGTATTGAGCAAGTTGACCAGCGACGGATCGGGCACGTCTTTGGTAGCGAGCAACTTCAGCTTCAGTTCGGCATAGGTGGTCTTGCCCAGCTCGCTTTGCAGCAGGGTGGCGAGCCCGGCGCCTTCGGCCTGGCTGCGCAGTTCGCGGAAGCGAGCGACCATCCGGGCCAATTCGGTTTGCGTGCCGGCGAGACTGCCGTCGGCAGTGCCAATGGCGCCGATGCCGGCGCCGTTGAAGGTGACGACTTCGGTGGCGGCGCCGGGATGCAGCAGGTTGAAGGCGGTGGCCAGATGCCCGCCCAGGCTGTAGCCGGTGACCGACAGGGGGCCTGTGATCCTGGCCTTGATTTCCTCGTACCACTTTTCCATATCGGATATCTGGCCGAAGGCGAAGCCGAGCTTGTTGATCTCCTGATAGTTGGTGGCTTCGTTGTCGCGCGCGGCGTCGTCGAGGAACTCGGTGCTGCGGAAGCTGAGGACGAATTCGTTCGTGCTCTCCTTCTTGAACAGCGTGCCCGAGAAGCCGGTTTCGGTATTGGAGACGTGCTCGACGACGACCCAGTCGGTGGTCAGTTTGGAAAGCTCGACTTCGGTGGGGGTGAACTTGCTGGCGTGGCGGTTGCCAGTTTTCAAGTTCGCGGCAGTCAGCGCAATGTCCGTTCGCTTGCTCCAAGGGACAGGGATTGTGCTTGTATCGTTTGCATCAAATCCAAAAAGGGCTTCTGCAGCCATCTGCAGATTGGCATA
>JALHNN010000268.1 GCA_022843505.1 Sulfuritalea sp. | reverse complement strand
CCTGGGCTGGAAGAAATAATGACAAAACGCTGGTATGTCGTTCACGCCTACTCCGGATTCGAAAAGTCCGTGCAGCGTGCCCTGCTTGAGCGCATCAATCGTGCCGCGATGCAGGACAAGTTCGGCCAGGTCCTGGTTCCGGTCGAGGAAGTGGTCGAGATGAAGAACGGCCAGAAGAGCATTTCCGAACGGAAATTCTTCCCTGGCTATGTCCTGGTCGAGATGGACATGGACGACGACTCCTGGCACCTGGTCAAAAGCACGCCCAAGGTCACTGGTTTCGTTGGCGGCACATCGACCAAGCCGACGCCGATCTCCGAGAAGGAGGTCAACAAGATCATGCAGCAGGTACAGGACGGCGTCGAGAAGCCTCGGCCCAAGGTGCTGTTCGAGGTGGGCGAGATGGTGCGCATCAAGGAAGGCCCCTTCACCGACTTCAACGGCAACGTCGAGGAAGTCAATTACGAAAAGAGCCGCCTGCGCGTGTCCGTGACCATTTTCGGTCGCGCCACGCCGGTGGAACTCGAGTTTGCCCAGGTCGAAAAGGCATAGTTGTTTTGCGGCGCCGCGGCGCGCAGTTTGGTTTATCCGCGGTACGAGGAGCGCCAGTAGGTGAACGAAAGTTCGCCGACCGCGCGCTAGGACTCACGTAGACAGGAGCCATCATGGCAAAGAAGATAATCGGTTACATCAAGCTGCAGGTGCCGGCAGGCAAGGCCAACCCCTCGCCTCCTATCGGACCGGCTCTCGGCCAGCGTGGCCTCAACATCATGGAATTCTGCAAGGCGTTCAACGCCCAGACCCAGGGTCTGGAGCCGGGTCTGCCGATTCCCGTTGTGATCACCGCCTTCGCGGACAAGAGCTTCACCTTCGTGATGAAGACGCCGCCCGCGACGATCCTGATCAAGAAGGCCGCCGGTATCACCAAGGGCTCGCCCAAGCCCCACACCGACAAGGTCGGCAAGATCACCAAGGCCCAGGCCGAGGAGATCGCCAAGGCCAAGATGAAGGATCTGACCGCGGCCGACCTCGAAGCCGCCGTGCGCACCATCGCGGGTTCCGCCCGCAGCATGGGCATTACCGTGGAGGGCCTCTGATCATGGCAACTCAATCCAAGCGCGTGAAGGGCGTCCTGGCCAAGGTCGACCGCAACAAGGCCTATCCCCTGGCCGATGCCCTGAACCTGGTCAAGGAATGCGCCACTGCTAAGTTCGACGAATCGATCGACGTTGCCGTCAATCTGGGCGTCGACGCCAAGAAATCCGACCAGCTGGTACGCGGCTCCGTCGTGCTGCCGGCCGGCACCGGCAAGACGGTGCGTGTTGCCGTGTTCGCCCAGGGCGCCAAGGCTGAAGACGCCAAGGCTGCGGGTGCCGACATCGTCGGTTTTGACGACCTTGCCGCCGAAGTCAAGGCCGGCAACATGAACTTCGACATCGTCATCGCCACGCCGGATGCCATGAAGGTCGTTGGCGCGCTTGGCCAGATCCTCGGCCCGCGCGGCCTGATGCCGAACCCGAAGGTCGGCACCGTGACCATGGACGTGACGACCGCGGTGAAGAACGCCAAGGCGGGTCAGGTGCAGTACCGCACCGACAAGGCCGGCATCATCCACTGCACCATCGGTCGCGCCTCGTTCAGCGTGGATGCGCTGAAGACCAATCTTTCGGCCTTGATCGAAGCATTGCAGAAGGCCAAGCCGGCAGCGTCCAAGGGCGTGTATCTGAGGAAGGTTTCGCTGTCCAGCACCATGGGCGCCGGTGTTCGCGTCGATCAGGCGAGCCTGAGCGGCCAAGCATAAAGAACTTTGGGCTGTCGCGCCCTTCGTGCGGTAAGGCGAGAGGCGCGGCAGGTTATCAAAGACCGCAGGTGCCCGCGAGGGCTTAATGGAAGCGACGGAACATGGTTGCGACCGCCGGCGTAGATGGCGTTACCCGATGACGGAACTTGCAGTTTCCTGAATGAAGGTCGCCGTATCGCCAGTGCCGATTTTCGGCATGGCTGTTTGATAGGAGTTGACCGTGAGTCTCAATCTTGACGACAAGAAGACGGTAGTCGCCGAAGTATCCGCGGAAGTCGCGAATGCCCAGTCGATCATCGTCGCCGAGTACCGTGGTCTCGAAGTGGTCGATCTCACCGTCCTGCGCGCCAACGCGCGCAAGTCCGGTGTGTATCTGCGCGTCGTGAAAAACACCCTGGTTCGTCGTGCCCTCGCGGGTACGGGGTTCGAAGGTCTGTCGGACAAGCTCGTCGGACCCCTGATCTATGGAATTTCCAAGGATCCGGTGGCCGCCGCCAAGCTGCTGAACGACTTTGCCAAGGGCAACGACAAGCTCGTCATCAAGGCCGGCGCAATGCCCAACTACGTCATGGACGTGGCTGGGGTCAAGGCGCTGGCGACGATGCCGAGCCGCGAGGAGCTGTTGTCCAAGCTGCTCGGCACCATGCAGGCACCGATCGCCCAGTTCGTCCGCACGCTCAACGAGATCCCGACGAAGTTCGTCCGGGGCCTCGCCGCCGTGCGCGACGCCAAAGAGGCTGCGTAATCCCTTTTCACCGCTGCAAACATTCATTCAGGAGTAGCAATCATGGCAGTAAGCAAAGCTGAAATCCTCGATGCCATCGCCGGCATGACCGTTCTCGAACTGTCCGAACTGATCAAGGAAATGGAAGTCAAGTTCGGCGTGTCCGCCGCCGCCGCGGCTGTCGCCGTGGCTGCTCCCGCTGCCGGCGGTGCCGCCGCCGCAGTGGAAGAGCAGACCGAATTCACCGTCATGCTGCTGGCCGCTGGCGAGAAGAAGGTCGAAGTCATCAAGGTGGTGCGTGCCGCCACCGGCCTGGGCCTGAAAGAAGCCAAGGATCTGGTCGATGGTGCTCCGAAGCCCGTCAAAGAAGGCATCAACAAGGCCGACGCGGAAGCCCTCAAGAAGCAGCTCGAGGACGCCGGCGCCAAGGTCGAAGTCAAGTAACAGCAAGACGAACGCGGGTTGGCGGTCCATCCGCCAACCCGCTTTTGCGCTTGCAAGAACACAAGTTGCTGTTTTTCATCGCAGTCGATGTGGAAGTCAAACGCGAGGGCTGAACTGTTTTGCCCCAGCCCTGTCTTTTGACCTTGACGTCTGAATCCTGAACGGAGCCACCATGGCGTATTCCTATACCGAGAAAAAGCGTATTCGCAAGAGCTTTGCCAAGCGGGCCAACGTCCTCGACGTGCCCTTCCTCCTGGCGACGCAAATCGAGTCCTACACGCGCTTCCTGCAGGCCGACGTACCGCCGGCCCAGCGTCGCAATGAAGGCCTGCAAGCGGCCTTCACCTCGATATTCCCGATCGTCGCCCATTCTGGGAACGCCCGCCTGCACTTCGTCGAATACATGCTCGGCGAGCCGACCTTTGACGTCAAGGAATGCCAGCAGCGCGGCCTGACCTTCGCCAGCCCGCTGCGCGCCAAGGTCCGCCTCGAACTCCTCGATCGCGACACCAAGGCCGTCAAGGAAGTCAAGGAAGACCAGCCGCTATACATGGGCGAGATTCCGCTGATGACCACGACGGGTTCTTTCGTCATCAACGGCACCGAGCGCGTCATCGTTTCCCAGCTGCACCGCTCGCCCGGCGTGTTTTTCGAGCACGACAAGGGCAAGACCCACAGCTCCGGCAAGCTGCTGTTCTCGGCCCGCATCATCCCCTACCGCGGTTCCTGGCTGGACTTCGAGTTCGATCCGAAGGACATCCTCTACTTCCGCGTCGACCGCCGGCGCAAGATGCCCGTGACCATCCTGCTCAAGTCCATCGGCCTGACGCACGAGCAGATCCTTGCCACCTTTTTCGAGTTCGACACCTTCCACTTCGCCAAGAAGGGCATTTCCTTCGAAGTCGTGCCCGAGCGCCTGCGCGGCGAAGTCGCCAAGTTCGATATCGTCGACAAGGCCGGCAAGCAGATCGTCGCCAAGGACAAGCGCATCACCGTCAAGCACATCCGCGAGATGGCCGAGGCCGGTATCAAGAAGATTCTTGTGCCCGACGAATTCGTCATCGGCCGTGTCATCGCCCACAACATCATCAGCCCGGAAACCGGCGAGATCCTGGCCAATGCCAACGACGAGGTGACTGAAGACCTGCTCAACAAGCTGGTCATCGCCGGCGTCGAGCAGGCGCAGACGTTGTACGTCAATGACCTCGATCGCGGCGCTTACATCTCCTCGACCCTGCGCATGGACGAGACCGCCGACCAGTGGGCTGCGCGCGTCGCCATCTATCGCATGATGCGTCCCGGCGAACCGCCCACGGAAGATGCGGTGGAGAACCTGTTTCACGGGCTGTTCTATTCGGAGGAGCGCTACGACCTGTCCGCTGTGGGCCGAATGAAGTTCAACCGCCGAGTCGGACGCGAGGAAATCGAGGGCGCGGGCACGCTGTCCAACGACGATATCGTCGACGTGGTCCGCATCCTGGTCGAACTGCGCAATGGCCGTGGCGAAGTCGATGACATCGATCACCTGGGCAACCGTCGCGTGCGTTCGGTCGGCGAACTGGCGGAGAACCAGTTCCGTGCCGGCCTTGTGCGGGTCGAGCGTGCCGTCAAGGAACGGCTGAACCAGGCCGAAAGCGACAACCTGATGCCGCACGACCTGATCAATGCCAAGCCGATTTCGGCGGCGATCAAGGAGTTCTTCGGCTCCAGCCAGTTGTCGCAGTTCATGGACCAGACCAATCCGCTCTCGGAGATC
>JALHNN010000267.1 GCA_022843505.1 Sulfuritalea sp. | reverse complement strand
GCCATCGGGTGTATAGGCATCGTCGGAGCGGATCTTGCGATCCGCGGTATAACGATTGACCATCGAGTCCATGTTGCCCGCGGTGATGCCGAAGAACAGCGCGGGCGGTCCCAGCGCGCGGAAAGCAGAGGCCGAATGCCAATCGGGCTGGCTGATGATGCCTACGCGAAAGCCCTGGGCCTCGAGCAGGCGCCCGACCAGGGCCATACCAAAGCTTGGATGGTCGATGTAGGCGTCGCCTGTGACCAGAATGATGTCGCATTGGTCCCAGCCCAGCGCCTCCATTTCCGCGCGCGACATGGGCAGGAAGCGCGCGGTGCCGAAGCGTTGCGCCCAGTGCTTGCGATAGGAGGTCAGCGGCTTGGCCGCGCCGGCGGTCATGGTCCGGAATCCGGCTCAGGCCGTGCGGACGCGGCTTTGTGACGGCACGTGGCGGGCGAGGAAATCCATCTGGTCCGCCAGGATGTTGCGGTTGCTGAGGATCAGGTACTCGGCCTTGTTCGGCACGTACGGGGCGTAAACCAGCTGCATGCGTGCCTGCTCCGGCGTGCGCCCGCTCTTGGTCTGGTTGCAATGGCGACATGCGGTGACCACGTTCATCCAAGTGTCCTTGCCGCCCTGCGATACAGGCACGATGTGGTCTCGGGTCAGGCGCTGGCCGGAGAATTCCTTGGCGCAATAACCGCAGATGTGGCGGTCGCGATGGAACAGTTCGCGGTTCGACAGCGGTGGCGTCGGATGCAGCGATTTGCCGGAAAGCGCCTTGCCGCGGATGGCGATGATGCTGCTGGTGGTCAGCTCGGAACGCGCGCCGGTGATGCGGTTGGTGCCGCCGTAGAAGATGAACTGCGTGTCGCCCGCATCCCAGGCGACCAGATCCCGCGCAACATACACACAGGCATGCTGCCAGCTCACCCAGCGGTGCGGAACTCCATGCTGGTCGAGGGTCAGGATCAACGGATGGCGGCTCATCTCTATAAAATCCTCTATCGGCGGGAATCTAGCAGAGCGCGATGAGTTTTCAAAGTGTGGATATGGGGGGGATAAGCTTGCGACGGATGCGCTATGCCGTTGCCGCTTCGCTGTTGCTGCACATCCTGCTGTTATGGCCCGAACCATTTCCACCGCCGGCCCGTGAAGCGAAGGCCCTGCTTCAGGCCACGGTCAGGTCGGTGCAACCCGCGACGGCTGTCGAACCGGCTCGTCCGGGACCGGCCAGCCCCCAGAGCAGGAATCCGGATGTGCGAAGCGCGCCAACGACGGCCGCCGACGTAACTCCAGCCAAGTCCCCGCTACTGCCCTTGGAGTCTCCTCGCGCGCATTCGGTTCCTCCGGCCCCGGTCGCGCCGGCCGATGGCGCAGCCACGGCGCCACCAGCCGTGGCTGCGCCGAATCCGACGGGCCCGGGCGGGGCGATGGCAGCCGCAAGCGCGCCAGGATCAAGCTTGACCGCGGCCCCCGGGGCCGGCGAGGCTCTGGATGGCCTGCGCACTTACCGGCTTGCGGTGGCCAGTCAGGCGCGGCGCTTCAAGCGCTTTCCGGCCGAGGCGAAGGTATCAGGCTGGACCGGGAGCACCGAAGTGCGCCTGGAAGTCGGTGCCGAAGGCCTGCCGCGCCCGGCTACCGTTGTGCGCTCTAGCGGGCACGAAGTCCTGGATCGCGCCGCGCTGGCAATGATCGATGCCGGTGCCCAGCGCGCGCGCCTTCCCGACAGTCTGCGCGGACGAGGATTTGCGGTGCTGCTGCCAGTGGTGTTCAACCTCGATGCCGAATAGCCCGACTCAGCGTGGCGGCGGCGCAATCAGGTCTTCGCTGTGAAAGCGATAGCTGCCGTGGCGGCGGTCCTGGAAGAAATGCCTCAGGGTGATGGCGATGGTGCGAAAGGCGATCTCGTCCCAGGGAATCTCGTCTTCGCTGAACAGTCGCAGTTCCAGGGTTTCCGCCCCGGGGGCGAAATCCAGGTCAAGCAGGCGTGCGCGGTAGATCACGTGCACCTGATGGATATGCGGCACGCTGATCACGGTATACATCTCGCCGAGTTCGACGCGGGCGCACGCTTCCTCGAGGGTTTCGCGCAGCGCGGCGTCGGCGACGGTCTCGCCGTTTTCCATGAAGCCGGCGGGCAGGGTCCATTTGCCATGGCGGGGCTCGATGGCGCGGCGGCAGAGCAGGACGCGGTCCTCCCATTCCGGCAGGGCGCCGACCACCAGGCGCGGATTGCGATAGTGAATCACGCCGCAGGCGTCGCAGACGTAACGCTGCAAGGTGTCGCCCGCCGGTATGCGCAGGCTTACCGAGGCGCCGCAGACGCAGCAGTAGTTCATCGCCGGATCCATCCGCGGATTCTAGCCGTCCGACGGCGCCCCCGGAATTGCCGCACCGCATGAAATGGTGATATAAGCCTTCCCACCCGAAAATATTCAGCCCGCAGCCTTTCACCATGTCGAATACCCCCGTCGCCAAGCGCCTGGACGAGATCAAGGGCATGAACGACTTCCCCCAGCCCAGGGGCCCCGCGCTGGCATTGATCCGCCTGACCCAGCGCGAGTTCGTATCCCTGGCCGTGGTAGCCCACGCGATCAAGGCCGATCCGACCTTCGCCGTGAGGGCGATCAAGGTGGCCAACGGACTGGGTGACAGCGACCATGGGCCCCTGGTGTCGCTGCGCGATGCCGTCGATGCGCTTGGCGTGCCGCCCGTACGTTCCCTGGCGATGGGTTTTTCGCTGCTGGAGAACTATCGCACCTCTCCGTGCCCGGGTTTCGATGGCGATCGCTTTTGGGCCCAGTCGCTGGCGCGCGCCGTCGCGTTGCAGTTGCTCGTTGCCGCGCGCGACGAATTCCCGCGCGCCGAAGCCTTCAGCGTCGGTTTGCTGGCCCGGGTCGGCGAACTTGTCCTGGCAACGCTTTTTCCGCAGGCCTGCGGCCCGCTGCTGCAACGCCGTGCCGGCAAGCGCGAAGCGAACTCTTCACTGGCGGAGAGCGAAGCAATGGGCGTCGGTGCCGCGACGCTGTCGGCTTCGATCCTGCTCGACTACAACCTTTCCGAGGCCTATGCCGAGGCCGTCGAAAGCCTTGGCGGCCCAGTTGCCCTGGATTATGCCAACGATGCCGGTCAGCCGAAGTTGCGCCTGCTGCTGCAACTGGCGGACCATATCGGAGATATTTGCGTGGCACCCGAGGCGAATTGGCAGGGCATGATGTCCGCCCTGTTCGACATGGGTGAGGCGCTGGGCATTGATGCGCCGAACCTGATTGCCATCTGCGACCGCGCCGCGCATGACTGGCGCGAATGGGGCGCCAACCTCGAACTGGCGACCGGGCCCATGCCTCGGTTCGAGCAGAGCGAACTCGTGCCCTCCGCAGATTCCGCCACACCGTCCTCAGAGCCTGTTGCCGCAGCAACTGCGGCAGCGCGCCCGGCGGCCCCCGCGCCCGCAGCGCCGCCGCGAACGGGTGCCCTCCGCATCCTGCTGGTGGGGGCGGAAGCCCTGGTTCGCGCGCCCTTGCGCGGCCAACTAAGCTCGGCCGGGCATCGCCTGGTCGAGGCCGACAACGGACGGCAAGGTCTTGCCGCAGCGATCGAGTCGCAGCCGGAGGTGATTCTGGTCGATGCCGCTGCTGCCGAACTCGATGGTGTCGAATTGATACGCACGCTGAGGCAGTTCAAGACCGGGCGTGGCATTTACGCCCTCTTGTTGGGCGATCACGCCGATGAGGAGCAGATGGTGCGCGCCTTCGAGGCGGGCGCCGACGGCTTTCTTGCCCTGCCGCCGACGCCTCGCGCGCTCGCCGCGCATTTGCTGGCGGCACAGCGCGTGGCCGGCCTGCAGGAGGACTTGCGCCGCGATCAGGAAGAACTCCGCCGGGTTTCCGCCGAGTTGTCCGCCAGCAACCAGAAACTTAAGGAAGCCGGCATGACCGACATGTTGACGGGATGTCCGAATCGCCGCTATGCCATGGAACGCATCCAGCAGGAATGGGCAATGGCGGCACGCACCGAGCGGCCTCTGGCCTGCATGGTGATCGATCTCGACAACCTGAAGCAGATCAACGATGCGCACGGGCACGAGGCAGGCGACCGTACGCTGAAGCTGGTTGCCAGTGCCATCAAGGGTGAAATGCGCGCGCAGGAGGTCCTGGCCCGTAGCGGCGGCGACGAGTTCATCGTTATCTGTCCCGATACCGCACTCGAGGCGGCTTTGGCCTGCGCCGAACGCATGCGTGCGGCTGCCGCGGCCCAGCCCGTCGTCGGCGGCGCGCAGCCCTTGCATAGCAGCGTCAGCATCGGTGTTGCCGTGCGCGATGCGAGCACCCTTGATCCCGAGGCCTTGATCCGGCTCGCCGACCAGAGCGCTTACCTGGCCAAACGCAACCGCAACTCGGTGGCGACAATGCAGACGGCGCTCCGAGCCGGGCGCTCTGCCTAGCGGCACAAGCCGTTTCGGGTAGGAAACGGGTGCCCGCCATGACGTTTCTGGATCCGACGAAATCGACTTTCCACCATAAAAATCATATCGATAAGTCGATTTTGTAATGTTTTTTCTGCCAAGGCGAACGTATCTAATTCTTACAATAGATTGGTTTTTCCGTTGATTTCTTTCTTGTCATCACCCGTGTGATCATGCATCTGCCGGGATTCGGGCTCCAGTTCGAATCATTACGGCGATCTCAAGGAGTGAATGATGAAATCGACCGACACCTACAACGACATAAAGGAAGTCAATCTCT
>JALHNN010000266.1 GCA_022843505.1 Sulfuritalea sp. | reverse complement strand
GAAATCCAGGCCGAGGCAATTCTGGTTAAGGTAGTTGGCCGCTTCGACGAGCTCCGACGGGCCGTAGCTGCGCTGGGTGAACAGGATGCGGTTCTGTACGTCGCCGTCGGTGGTGACGATGATCAGCAGCACGCGCTTGTCGGACAGGCTGAGGAACTCGATCTGGCGGATGCGCGGCTGCTGGCGGCGCGGCGCGACGACGATGCCGGCAAAGGCCGTGAGCTGGGACAGCAGCTGCGAGGCGTGGCTGATCACGAGCTGCGGCTGGTCGGGCTGGATCGCCTCCTGGATTTCCGACAGCTCGTTGCCGCGCAGGGGTTTCACCGTCAGCAGCGAATCGACGAACAGGCGGTATCCCAACGGCGTCGGCACGCGCCCGGCCGAGGTGTGCGGGCTGGCGATGAAGCCCATTTCCTCGAGGTCGGACATCACGTTGCGTATCGTCGCCGGGGAGAGCTCCAGGCCCGAGTACTTCGACAGCGTGCGCGATCCCACCGGCTGGCCTTCCGCGATGTAGCGTTCGATCAGGGTCTTGAGCAGGGTCTGGGCGCGGTGGTCGAGCATGTCCCGATTGTATTCATTTCGGCGGACACTTGGCAGATGGGGCCCGGCACCGCCGTATCAAGCCGCCTCGGGTAAAAAATCCGTCGATTCCGCAGCTTGCGCCGGTCCCGGGTATGGTTTAATCAATCCATGAACGGCGCATTTCGCAGCATCGCCCTGATCGGAAAATACCGCAGCCCCGAGATTGCGGAATCCCTGCTCACCCTCGCCGGCTTTCTCAGTGCCCGGGGGCGCGAGGTCGTGCTCGAGGAAGCCACCGCCGCCGCGGTCGGTTGCAACGGCTATGCCGTGGCCGACTACGACGCGATCGGCGCCAGGGCTGACCTCGCCATCGTCCTCGGCGGCGACGGCACCATGCTGAATACCGCGCGCCAGCTGGCCTGCTTCGATGTGCCGCTGGTCGGCGTCAACCAGGGGCGCCTGGGCTTCATGACCGACATCGCGCTCGATGCCATGACGGGCAGCATCGAGGCGCTGCTCGACGGAAAGTTCGTGCGCGAGCGGCGTTTCCTGCTCGACGCCGAAGTCCTGCGCGACGGCAATCGCGAGTTCGCCACCCTGGCGCTCAACGATGTGGTGGTGAACAAGGGTGATACCGGGCGCATGATCGAACTCGACGTCAGGGTCGATGGCGAACTGATCCACGTGCTGCGTGCCGACGGCCTGATCATTTCCACGCCGACCGGTTCTACGGCCTACGCGCTGTCGGCCAACGGGCCGATCCTGCATCCCTCGGTGGCCGGCATCGCCATCGTTCCCCTCTGTCCGCATGCCCTGTCGAACCGGCCGATCACCGTCAGCGATGCAAGCCGCATCGACGTCGGCCTGCTGGCGCCGCACGACGGACGCGTGCATTTCGACGGCCAGGGACGCTTCGATGCCCGTGCCGGCGACATCCTGCGCGTGGCGCGCTCGCGCCACAGCATCACCCTGTTGCATCCGCCGGGCTACAGCTATTTCGCCATGCTGCGCGAAAAGCTGCACTGGAGCTCGACCCCCCGCCACTAGCCGCCCTCGTCGAACCATGCTGCAAAGACTCCTGATACGCGATTTCGTCATCGTCGACCGGCTCGAACTGGAATTCGCCGCCGGCTTCGGCGCGCTCACCGGCGAGACCGGGGCCGGCAAATCCATCCTGGTCGACGCCCTGTCGCTGGCGCTGGGCGAGCGCGCCGACGCCGCGGTGGTGCGCAATGGCGCCGAGCGCGCCGAAATTTCCGCCGAGTTCGACGTGGCGCGGGGCAGCCCGCTCGAGGCCTGGCTGCGCGCCGGCGATTTCGATGTCGACGCCTGCCTGCTGCGCCGCGTGATCGACGCCGCCGGACGCTCGCGCGCCTACATCAACGGCACGGCGGCCACGCTGGGGCAGTTGCGCGAGGCCGCCGATTTCCTCGCCGACATCCACGGCCAGAATGCACATCACTCGCTGCTGCGCGCCGACGCGCAGCGCGACCTGCTCGACACCCACGCCGGGGCGCAGGAGGCCGCGCGTGAGGTCGCCGCCGCCTGGACGGCCTGGCGCGCGGCGCGCGAGGCGCGCGCGGCGGCGGAAAAGGACGTCGAGGCGACGCAGCGCGAACGGGAACTGCTCGACTGGCAGGTCAAGGAACTCGAGGCCCTGGCCTTCGATGCCGCGGGCTGGCAGGAGACGGAACAGGAACAGCGCCGGCTGGGCAACGCCAACGCGCTGCTCGAGGCCGCCGGCCTGGCGCTAGCGGCCCTGGAGGAGGGCGAGTCCGGCGGCCTGCCGGCCTTGCGCCACGCCGGGGCGAAACTGTCCGAACTGGTGGCCGTCGACCCCGCGCTGGGCGAGGCAGCGCAGCTCTACGAAGGTGCGCTGATCCAGTTCGAAGAGTCGGCGCTGGCACTAAGGCGATATCAGGATCGCCTGGAGCTCGATCCCGGGCGCCTGGCCGAACTCGACGCCCGCATCGACGCCGTGACGCAGATGGCGCGCAAGCACCGCGTCGCCGCGGAAGACCTGCCCGACTTGCTGCAGCGGCAGCGGGCGCGGCTGGCCGAACTGGTGCTGCGCGCGGACCCGGCGGCACTTGCCGAACGCGAGCGCGCCACGGAACAGGCCTATCGTGAAAAGGCGAAGAAGCTTACGGCCCAGCGGGCAAAGGCCGCCAAGGCGCTGTCGGCGGCGGTGACCGCCGGCATGCAGGAGCTGGCGATGGCCGGTGGCCGCTTCGAAGTGGCGCTGGAGCCGCTGGCCGAAGGTTCGGCCGGCGGCGCCGAGAGCATCGAGTTCCGGGTGACGGCGAACGCCGGCCAGCCCTTGCGGCCGCTGGCCAAGGTCGCCTCGGGCGGTGAGTTGTCGCGCATCGGGCTGGCGCTGCAGGTCATCGCCAGCCAGGCCAATGCCGCCGGCACGCTGATCTTCGACGAGGTGGACGTCGGCATCGGCGGGCGCGTCGCCGAGATCGTCGGCCGCATGCTGCGCCAGCTTGGCAAGAGCCGCCAGGTGCTGTGCGTCACCCACTTGCCGCAGGTGGCGGCCCAGGCCGACTGGCAATGGTCGATCGCGAAGAAGACCCGCGATGGCGAGACTACCTCGGCGGTCGCCGTGCTCGATGCGCAGGCGCGCATCGGCGAAATCGCGCGCATGCTCGGCGGCGAGAAAATCACCGAAACCACCCGCCGCCACGCGGCCGAAATGCTCGGTCTGGCGTAGCGCAGGGAGGTCGGCGCGCAACGACGAAAGTCAGGCCGGAGTTGGCACTGCGCTCCGGATTGTCCGGCGCGGCGTCATCACCGGCCTCCTGCGGACGTTTTACAGCGTGGACCGGGCCAGAGGCAGGCGGAACTCGAATACGCTACCCTTGCCCGGCCGCGAGCGACAGACAACGTCCGTTTCCAGCAATCGGGCAATCCGCCTGACGATCGAGAGGCCGAGGCCCAGTCCCTTTTCGATGTCCCGTTCCGGATTGCCGATCTGGAAGTACTCCTCATAGATCGAATCCAGGTGTTTCGCATCGATGCCGATCCCTGTATCCCAGACCTGGATCAGCGCCTGGTGTCCGCGCCGGCGGATCGCCACCAGGATGCCGCCCCGGGGGGTGTATTTGATGGCATTGCCGATCAGGTTGCCGAGCAGGCTCATGAGCAGTTTGCCGTCGGTCATCAGCACCATGTCCCGGAGCGGGAAGCTGAGCTTGAAGCGCAAGCCCTTCGCGGCCGCCAGGGCTGAAAATTCGGCATCGATCTTCCCGGCGAGCGCTTCCGCCGCTATGGCCTCGGGAACGGCCGTGGCGACGTCGGCATCGAGTCGTGAAATATCCAGCAAGGCGTTGAGCAGATCGCCGAGCGATGTGGCCGATGCCGCGAGGTAGGCGCCGAGGCGCTTTTGCTCGGCGCTCAGTTCGGTTCTGGCCAGCGCCTCGGCGAACAGCTTGATGGCCTGTATCGGCTGTCGCAGATCATGGCTTGCCGCGGCAAGGAAGCGTGACTTGGTTCGGCTGGCGGACTCCGCCGCTGTCATGGCGGCGAGCAGTTCGGCTTCGACCTTCCTGCGCTCGGTGATGTCCTGGACCGTGCCGATCAGTCGCACGGTCCTGCCCTCAAGCTGTTCCGCCTTGCCCTGGGTGCGCACCCACAGCGGAGTTCCGGCCGCCGTTGTCATCGGCAGATCAAGGTCAAACGGGGCGCCGCACTCGATGCACTGCTGGACCGCCGTCCTGATGGACTCGCGTGCGGCAGGCGCATAAAAGCCGATCGCCCGTTCCAGGTCCATGGGTTCGGCCATATCCAGTTCATGGAGGAGATAGGTTTGCTTCGTCCAGCCCAGCGCCATCGAGTCCACATCGAGCGTCCAGCCACCGATGCGGGCCAGGCGCCCGGTGCTTTCCAGCAACTGGCGCAGCCGGCGTTCCCGAAAGATCGCCTCTTCCGAGGCTTCCAGCAAGGCATTGGCACTCGTCGTCAGCAATCCGATTTCATCGCTGGCGTGGTCGCGGTCGGTATCAAGTCGTGCCGAGCTGCCGGGCACGATGGCCGCCATGGTCCCGGCCAGGCGGGTGATGGGGCGGATCATGACGACGCGCAGGACGATTGCCATGGCAACGACCGCGATCAGCAACTGCAGCAGCATCAGGCCCGCATGGAACATGGCAATTCGCACGGCATTGCTGTGTACGCGATGATCATTCTGGACCACCGTCAGCCTGCCGATCACTTCCTTCTGTCCGACG
>JALHNN010000265.1 GCA_022843505.1 Sulfuritalea sp. | reverse complement strand
CAAGCGCATCGGCGTGAACATGATGGGCGGCATGCAGGGCTACACCCAGTTCCAGACGGCGGAGGCCATACCGCTGGCGGCGCAGAACGAGGGCGGCCTGGCCGGCATCGGCGCCGGACTCGGCGTCGGCCTCGGACTGGGCCAGCAGGTGGCCGGCGCCATGGCCGGGGCGCTCAATCCCGCCGCTGCGGCGGCGACCGCAGCCGGAGCCGCCGTACCCCCAGCGCCGACTCCCGCCGCGCCGGTCTCGGCCGACGAGGTCATCGCCACCATCGAGAAGCTGCACGGCCTGGTCGGCAAGGGCATGCTGTCGCAGGCCGAGTTCGACGCGAAGAAGGCGGAACTGCTGAAGAAGCTCGGCTGACGCCCTTTCCACAGTCAGCGGGCCATGCCCTTCAGCGCCAACTGCCCGGCCTGCGGCGCGCCGGTCGTCTTCAAGTCCTCGGCCTCCTTCCACGGCGTCTGCGAGTTCTGCCGCAGCACGCTGGTGCGCCACGGCGGCACGCTGGAGAACCTCGGCCGCATGGCCGACCTGCTCGAGGACGCGTCACCGATCCGGCTGGGCAGCGAGGGCCGCTACCAGGGCGTGCATTTCGCCGTGGTCGGGCGCATCCAGCTCAAATACGCCGCGGGCGTCTGGAACGAGTGGCATGTGCTGTTCGACGACATGCGCGGCGGCTGGCTGTCGGACGCCAACGGCGAATACACGATCAGTTTCCTGACGCCGCCCAGGGCTGAATTGCCGGCCTTCGCCGGCATCATGCCCAACGACCCGGTGACCCTCGCCGGCCGCGAGTTCATCGTCAGCAATCGCGAAGAGGCGCTGTGCGTGTCCGGAGAGGGCGAACTGCCCTTCGCCTTCGGCGCCGGTTACGCCGCACCCCTGGTCGACCTGCGCGAGGCCGGCGGCAGCGGCTTCGCCAGCATCGACTATTCGGAAACCCCGCCGCTGGTGTTTGTCGGCGAATCCCTGCCCTTCGCGGCCTTCGGCTTTGCCAACCTGCGCGGCGAGGTCGCCGCGAAAGCCGCCGGCGTGGTCAAGGCGCTGAACTGCCCGCGCTGCGGCGGCGCCATCGGCATCCACGACAAGGCCGTGCAAAGCGTGGCCTGCCCGTCCTGCCTGACGGTGCTGGAGCACGACAACGCCAGCCTGCGGGTGCTGCAAAAGGCCGCCGCCGCGACGCGCATCGAAACCCTGATCCCGCTCGGCAGCGTCGGCCGTTTTGCCGGCCGCGACTGGACCGTGATCGGCTTCCAGGAACGCGCCGTCACCGTGGACGGCAAGGACTACCCCTGGCAGGAATTCCTCCTGCATCACCCGGAAGAGGGCTTTCGCTGGCTGGTCGAGTCGACCGGCCACTGGAACTGGGTCAGCCCGCTGCCGGGGGCGCCACGCTACTCGGTGGGCATGCCTGGCGTAAGCCACATGGGCACCGAGTTCCGCCGCTTTTCGGCGGGCTCCGCCGTGACCCGCTATGTGATCGGCGAATTCAACTGGAAGGTCGCGGTCGGCGAGACCTGGGAGCTCACCGATTTCGTTGCCCCGCCGCAGATGCTGAGCCGCGAAGCCAGCCACAATGAGATCACCTGGTCGCTCGGCGACTACCTGCCGGCACCAGAAGTCGCGGCCGCCTTCAAGCTCGACCACGCGCTGCCCGAACCGACCGGCATCGCCATGAACCAGCCCAACCCGCGCGAAGCCGGCCATCACAGCATCTGCCGCCGCTTCTGGATGTTCGTCGTCGCGACGCTGCTGGCCCAGGCGCTGTGGGTCTTCGTCCTCGGCGGCAATACCCTGGTCGACCAGCGCGTGGTGTTCGCCCCCGACCGCGACGAGCCGCTCGCCACGCAGGGGTTCCGCCTCGCGGACGGCGCGCGCAACCTGGTGCTGCGCCACGACACCGACCTCGACAACAACTGGCTCGGCCTCGGCCTGACGCTGATCGAGAAGACTAGCGGCAAGGCCTGGGTAACCCAGGGCGATATCGCCTACTGGCACGGCAACGACGGCGGCGAGAGCTGGAGCGAGGGCGACCGCAGCCGCGAGCTGGTGTTTCGCGACCTGCCGCCCGGCGACTATTACTTCATCATCGACCCGGAGATTTCGGCGGAGAAGCCGGTGGCCGTGGCCGACCGCATCCGGGTCATCGGCAACCAGCCGGCCTGGAGCAGCTTCTTCCTGCTGCTCGCCTGGCTGGCGCTGTTCCCCATGTTCAGCCGCTACCGGGTCGCCGCCTTCGAAGCCAAGCGCTGGGAGGATGCCGACTTCCTTTCCGACGGCACGACGGCCGCCGAGGGAGATTCCGGCCCGGACTTCGACTCCGGAGGCGACGACTGATGCTGGCGCGCTTCGCCCTGGCCATGAGCCTGGTCGGCTTCGTTCTGTTCAACTATGCCCAATACCAGGGCTGGAACCTGTTCGCCGACAGCGCCAACCCACAGGCCCTGCGCCCGGGCCAGGCCTCGCGCCTGTACCACAAGTAATGCAGCGCCCCCTGCTGGTTTCGGTCTTCATCGTCGCCTCCTGCGGGCTGGCCTACGAACTGATCGCCGCCGCTCTCGCCAGCTACCTGCTCGGCGATTCGGTGACGCAGTTCTCCACGGTGATCGGGGCCTATCTCTTCGCCATGGGCATCGGCTCCTGGCTGTCGAAGCATGTGGCAGGCAACCTGCTCGTGCGCTTCATCCAGATCGAGCTGCTGGTCGGCCTGCTCGGCGGCATCTCGGCCGGGCTGCTGTTCCTGCTGTTCACCCTGCACACCGGGCCTTTCCGGTTCATGCTCTACGGCCTGGTGCTGCTGATCGGCATCCTCGTCGGCCTCGAAATTCCGCTGATCATGCGCATCCTGAAGCGCGAGGTCGAGTTCAAGGACCTCGTCGCCAAGGTGCTCTCCTTCGACTACATCGGCGCGCTGGCCGTGTCCTTGCTGTTTCCGTTGCTGCTTGCACCCCAGCTCGGCCTGGTCAGGAGCGCGCTGCTGTTCGGCCTGCTCAACGCGCTGGTCGCGGCCTGGGCGCTGTGGCTGTTCCGCGCCCAGGTCGGGCCCCTGGCCATGCTGCGCGCGCAGTGCATCGCCGTGATCGGCGCGCTGGTGATCGCCTTCGGCTTCGCCGGCCACTTCGTCAGCCTGGCCGAAGCCAACCTCTACAACGAGGACATCGTCCATGCCGAGTCCAGCGCCTACCAGCGCATCGTCGTCACCCGCTGGCGCGACGAAACGCGGCTCTACCTCAATCACAACCTGCAGTTCTCCTCGCGCGACGAATACCGCTACCACGAGGCGCTGGTGCATCCGGGGCTGGCGGCGCTGCCCGGTGCGCGCAAGGTGCTGGTGCTCGGCGGCGGCGACGGCATGGCGGTGCGCGAGATCCTCAAGTACCCGCAGGTGGAAAGCATCGTCCTGGTCGACCTCGACCCGCGCATGACCGAGCTCTTCGCCCAGTCGCCGTTGCTGCGCGACCTCAACGGCAACGCACTGGCCTCGCCGAAACTCAAGATCGTCAATGCCGACGCCCTGCAATGGCTGGAAGCCTCGCAGGAAATGTTCGACTTCGTCGTCGCCGACTTCCCCGATCCGTCCAACCACAGCCTGGGCAAGCTCTACTCGACCGCCTTCTACCGCCTGCTGAAACAGCATGTCGCCGAGACCGGGCTGGTGGCGGTGCAGGCCACCTCGCCGCTGTACGCACGGCAAAGTTACTGGACCGTGGTCGCCACGCTGGAAGCCGCCGGCTGGCGCACCGCGCCCTATCACGCGCTGGTGCCAAGCTTCGGCGAATGGGGCTACATCCTCGCCGGCAAGCGCGAGTACCGGATGCCGGCGGCGATCCCGGTGGCCACGCGCTTCGTCACCCCGGATGCCCTGCCGGCCCTGTTCCATTTCCCCGCCGACATGGCGCGCGTCGATGCCGAAGCCAACCGCCTCGACAACCAGAACCTGGTGCGCCTCTTCGAGCGCGAATGTGGCCGGGTGCAGGCGCACTGAGCCATGCGCCGCCGCGACTTCCTCGCCGCCACGGCATCCGCCGCCGCCCTTGCCGCCTGCGGCTCGAAGGCCGCGCCGCCGCTGCCGCCGGGCATGCTCGGTGGCGCCAACGACGCGCTCGGCCACCGCCTGCGCCAGCCCGATTTTCCGGCGCCGACGGAAACCCGCGAGGTATCGGTCGCCATCGTCGGCGGCGGCATCGCCGGGCTCTCGGCGGCCTGGAAGCTGGCGCGCTCCGGCTGCGACGACTTCCTGCTGCTGGAAATGGAGCGCGAGCCCGGCGGCAATTCGCGCGCCGGGCGCAACGAGGTCTCGGCCTACCCGCTGGGCGCCCACTACCTGCCGCTGCCGCCGCGCGAGGCCCGGGCGACGCGCACACTGCTGGCCGAACTCGGCGTGCTGCAGGGCGATCCGGACGCCGCCCATCCGGCCTACGACGAAAAATTCCTCTGCCATGCGCCTCAGGAGCGGCTGTACGTCAACGGCTACTGGCAGGAAGGGCTGTGGCCGACGCTGGGCGTGCCGGCCGCGGAACGCGACCAGTACGCGCGCTTCCAGGAGCAGATCGAGGAACTGCGCCAACGTCGCGACGGCGCCGGAAGGCGGCCCTTCGCCCTGCCGCTGGCCTTGTCGAGCCGCGATCCGAAGCTGCTGGCGCTCGACCGCAGCAACTTTCGCGACTGGCTGCTGGCCCAGGGCTATTCCGCACCCGGGCTGCATTGGCTGGCCGACTACGCCTGCCGCGACGACTACGGCACCGGTGCCGCGCAGACCTCG
>JALHNN010000264.1 GCA_022843505.1 Sulfuritalea sp. | reverse complement strand
TGGTCGATCGTGGTGTTGAAGGCCTTGACGAAGGTCTCGATCGCCGCCGTTGTCGCCGCCGTATCGCGGGAAACGGTCACCGTGGCAACCCCCGGAGTTGCCACCGTACCCTTGGTCAGGCTGAGGGTCAGGCCTTCGACGACGTCGGTGACGGTATTCGAAGACCGCGTCACCGACAGTCCGTTGACGGTAAATGCCGCATTGTCTGCGGTCTGGACATCGACCAGGCTGGCGGTATCCAGTTGCGTCAGTGCATGGGTGCCGCCGCTGCCGTTGTCCGTAACGGTAACGTTGATCGCGCCCACGGAGCCGCTGGTTTTCGAGGTCAGGATCAGTCGATTGGTGGTTCCGTCGTTGACGATGGTCGCGGTCACGCCGGCATCGGCATCATTGATGGCCTGGCGAATGCCCGCCAGCGTATTGTTGCTGCCGTCTATGGTCACATCGATCGCCGCCGCGCCGCCTACCGATATCGACAGCGTACCGGTATTGAAGGTGTCCGTGGTCGCCGCATAGTCGGTGTTGCTGCGTACCGTGTGGAACTTCGCCAACTGGGTCACGCTGATGCTGTAACTGCCGGTGGCAGCAACCGTCGATGCCGAGGCGGAAAGCACCGTGCTGTCGGATACCGCCGCCGTGTTGCTGGTGAAGGTCGAATCCGTGCTCAGTACGGTCGCCGCCGACTGCAGGCTGGCGAGATTGCTCTTGAGGACACCATAGGCGCTGAGCTTGGTCTGGTAGCTGGACTGCTTCTTGTCGTATATCGCCAGAGGCCTGCGCTCGTTTTCCATGAGCTTTTCGACGATGCCGTTGACATCGAGGCCCGAGCCTACTCCGCCGGAAGTAATAGTTGCCATCTGTGTTGACTCCTGTATGCCTACTGTAACGGAAACCGGCGGACTTTCTTGAGACCCAAAGAACTACCGCAAACGTCGCCGGTGCGGCTCCCTGGCTCTTGTATCAGCAAGCGGCATGCCAAAAGGCGCGCCGGATCGTACAGGCTGCCAGCGCGGCGCCCGCTGCACCGCCACATACTGATACGCGCGACGTCGCCGATTCCGGTCCACACCCTTTGCACGCCGAGGCTCCGAAAAAACACCTAAAGTTTCCGCGACGGGCACCGTAAAGGGATTCAACTCCGGCAATCGGCCCGCATGAAACCTGGGCAGACCGAAGCGGGTGGCAAAAAAGAAACGCCATCATTTCTGAAACTGTCAAGGAGATAAATCATGGCACAAGTCGCCAACACCAACGTAGCTGCGATGTTCAGCTCCAACGCTCTGTCCAAGTCGAGGGCTTTGCTGGAAAGCGCTATGGCCCGCCTGTCCTCGGGCACCCGCCTTAATACCGCCGCCGATGACGCGAGCGCGCTTGCCAATGCGGCAACTTACGAATCCTCGATGCGCGGCGCCTCCGTCGCCCAGCGCCAGGCCAACGAAGGCCTTGCCGGCGCCCAGGTCCGCGACGGCTACCACGCCCAGGTCTATGAGAACCTGCAGCGCATCCGCGAAATCGCCGTGCAGAGCGGCGGCACCGCCAGCAGTACGGAATACACCGTGCTGGTTGCGGAAAACGCCCGGCTGCTCGCCCTGGCGACCGGCCAAAGCGCCTTCGTCATCCAATCCGATGGCACCGCCTACACCGGCGCTGGCGTCGCAGCCTCTGCCATCGCCGGCGCAACCGTTGCCGACATCGATTCCGACATTGTCGACGTCAATACCGCACGCGCCGCCTACGGCGCGGACATGGCGAAATTCGCTTCGGCCGCCAACGCCCTGGGCACCCAAGCCGCCAACGCGGGCGCCCAGTACAGTTCCATCGCCGATACCGACTACGCTTCGGAAACCGCCCGCATGGCCACCGCCCAGATCAGGCAGCAGGTGGGCGGCGCCGTGCAGGCCATCGCCAACCAGATCAACCAGAACGTCGTCAGCTACCTTCGCTGATACGGCCTTCATCGGTTGATGCCCGACCGAACCAGGAGGCGCGGAAAACTCTGCGCCTCCTGGTTCGGCTCAGGCAGACCAGGCAAGTTGGCATTGAGTACGCGTGGGCCAGGCAGTGCAGTAAACCTGACCCGAGCATGGTAGTGAAAGGGATAGATCATGAGCATCCCGCAAGTCAGCAGCGCAAAGCTGGATCTCCCGGCGGCAGGCAACGCCAGGGAAGGCCCGAGGCCGGTAGTCGCCCCCAGACCCCCGCAAGTCGGCGCAGGTGTCGCCCCGGCAAATACAGATGCCATGCAGGCGCAGCAGGCCAGCCCCGAGCAGGTGACGGACGCCGTCCAGCAGATGAACCGCGCAATGAGGTTGGCCAATTCTGCCCTCGAATTCAGCGTCGACCAGGATACCGACCGGGTGGTCGTAACCATGACCGACCGGGATACGGGCGAAGTTGTCAGGCAGTATCCGTCGGAAGAGGCTCTGGCGCTGTCTCGCTACCTCGACTCCATCAGCCAGGGCGCATTGCTGAGCCAGAAGGCCTGAGCATTCACTAGCCCTTAGCCACACAAGCCGTCCGGAACGACTGGGGTCGTTTCGGGGCTTTTGCTCGTCCACGTTTTCCTGAAACCCGTCGCTAACTCAACGGCCAGGGGCCGTCATGACCAAAAAATAATATTCGGCGTCCCCTAAAGATCTGCCTCAAGGCACCGTAAAACATCCCGTGGCCGGGGAAGTTGTTTTCCCTGCCCGGAAAGGTGAAGTCCATGGAACTCAAGAATATCGACAACGGAATCATTGACAATCTGTCGGCCCGAGCCGCCCGCGAGGAGCCCCCGACACCGACGCGCACCCCGGACCTGGCAGCCGACAGGACGGAAACTCCCCGCCCGGTGGTGCCCAAGCGCCCGCCGCAGCTGATCACAACGGTGAATCGGAGCCTCGCCGAGTCGGGTATCGCCGCCGCGCCTGCCGAATCCATACCGGATCCGAGCGGCGCGACCCCGGCGCAAGTCGAGAAGGCGCAGGCAGGTGTCCAGGACGAAAAGGCTGCACAGGCACTGCAGGCCTTCGTGCATTCCCTGGTCGAAGCTGCCAATACCACCAAGACGGCGCCGCCGGGCGGCTCAGCCGTCACACAGTCTGTCGCACAACCCACGGGGCTTGCCGCGCCCGCCTCGGCAACGCCATCGCCCGCGAGCGCCTACCAAGGCCTGGCGAGCCGCCTAGAAGGACTGGCCCTCGAGATCGACACCGACCCGACGGCTTCCCGGGGGAACGAGGCACGGGCAAGGCTCGACTCGGCATTCCGCGATCTGGTGAGTGCCAGCGCCGGTTCGGACAGCAGCACCGGGTCGGCGCCCGATCTGCAGACCGTACTCAAGAACATTGCCCGCAACCTCCAGAGTACGGGTGACCCAACCCTTGCCAGCACCGGAAACGTGATCAATACGGCAGCCTGACAAGGCGGTAAAGATAATGCTTCAGCCTCGGTAGCCATGCCGACTCAGAGGCACAGGAACAGATGAGATAGGGATAGATCATGAGCATCCCGCAAGTCAGCAACATCAGCTTGGATGCCCCGGGAACGGGCAATGCCAGGGCATCTGCGGCAGATAGGTCTGCAGCCAGGGCCCCGCAATTCGCGGCCCGAATGTCCCAGGGGACGACCGAAGCCGCGCAGGTACAGCGGGCGAGCCCCGAACAGGCAACAGAAGCCGTCCAGCAGATGAACCGGGCAATGCGCATGGCGAATTCATCCCTCCATTTCAGCCTCGATCGCGAAGCAGACCGCGTGGTCGTGACCGTAGCCGATCGGGATACCGGCGAAGTGGTCATGCAGATTCCATCGGAGGAAGCCCTGGCACTCGCCCGCCACCTCAACGAAGTAGCCAAAGGCGCATTGGTAAGCCAGAAGGTCTGAACCCTTGGAAGCCCGTGGCACGAGGCTATCCCTCCGTGGCCGCGGTGAGTTTCTTGTACTTATGAATAGGTGACGTCCATGCCCATAGAAATCGACAATGTCGGCAACGGGATCATCAACAAGCCATCGCCCAAGGTCGTCCGCGACGAAGCTCCGCCACCACCGCCCGCCGAGAAGCCAACCGACAAGCCAAACGAGAGGGCGGAAACCGCGCGCCCGGCCCCTCCCCGCCGTGCGCCGCCGCTGATCAACACCGTAAGCCAAAGCCTCGGTGAGGTCGGACTGGCGACCGCCGCGCCGGACGCCGTGACCGGGGTCGGCGACGCCGAGTCAACGGCTACCGGCAACGATCCGGCAACTGCCCAGAGCGAAAAAGTCGCCCAGGCCCTGCAAGCTTTCGTAAATGCCCTGGTGCAGGCCGCCAATGCCGACAAGACGACGGCACCTGCCGGTACCGGGCTGACGGAATCCGTCACGCAACCGGCACCGGCGGCCGCCCAGCCGACGGCGTCGGCCGCGAGCGCGTACGAAGGCCTGGCGAGCCGGCTCGAAGGTCTGGTCCTCGAAATCGATAGCGACCCGACGGCTTCCCGCGGAAACGAAGCGCTGGCAAGCCTCGACTCGGCTTTCCGCGATCTGGTGAGTGCCGGTGCCGGTTCGGGTAGCGAGTCCGGGTCGGTGCCGGACCTGCAGGCCGTACTGAAGAATATCGCCCGCAACCTGCAGAGCACGGGCGACCCGACCCTTGCCAGCACCGGAAACGTGATCAATACGGCAGCCTGACCGCGCGCCCGGGACGGAACCTGTTAAATTCGCGGTCCGGATCAACAAGCAGCCGCCGAATACCGTGTTCAACGAACACCCACTGCCCGATGTCGACGCCTGGCTGGCGGTTTTCGCCCAG
>JALHNN010000263.1 GCA_022843505.1 Sulfuritalea sp. | reverse complement strand
TGCCCCTGGAAAGCCAGACCCAGCATGCGGTTCGACTCCGCCGAGTCGGCGTCGGACTTTTCCTTGCCGCGTTCAGTGACGACGAAACGCTTGACCGTCAGCAGCAGGTGGCCGACCAACAGCAGGCTGGCGGGCACCATCAGCTGGAGCCAGACCAATTGCGTCGTCATCAGGACAAAGTGCGTAGCGATCAGCGCAATCAGCACACCGCCCGTGAGCACTGCCGCCATGCCCGCCTTGATGCGCGGCAGGAGGGCGATCAGATAAGCCACGATCAGCAGGAATATGAGCTTCTCGACCCAGAATCCCCAGCTCGGCGCAACGAAGAAATGCTCGGACAGCAGGCTGGAAACGGCATGAGCCTGCATCAGGACCGCGGGCATGGTCGGGCTGATCGGCGTGACGAAGACGCTGCCGACAGACGAGGACGTGGGTCCGATCAGGACGATCTTGTCGCGATACTTGTCATAGGGAATCTTGCCGCTCTTGACATCGAAGAAGGAATCGACGGGAAACGCCGACATGCCTTCCTTGTCCTTGTAATAGAAGGTAAGCATGCGCGTATCGGCGTCAGTGCCGATCTTCAGCTTGCCGAGTTGCACCGAACTGCCCGCCTGCACCTGAATGTCGGCAACATTGAGGTTGTGGCTGCGTGCCGCGACCAGCAGCGAAAGCGAGGGGAAGGCCTGGTCGAAATAGGAAAGCACCAGCGGTTCCGTGCGGATCGCGCCATCGACGTCGGGAATCACGTTGAGATGGCCGATCGCCTTGGACACCTTGCCCAGGGGCTCGATCACGTTGGCGTCGATCCCCAGCGTGGGGAAGGGCGGTGCATCCGCGGCTCCGGCGACCTTGACGGCATTCTTCTTGACGTAGTCGGGGAGATCCTTGTCGGGACGCCCCCGCGGTTCGCCGAGCACGAAGAGCATGGGCAGCGCGACGTTGGCTGCCTTGTCGAAAGCATCGGCAAGGCGACGATCCGTATTCAGTTTCTGGTCGGCCTCCAGCAAGATGGATTCGATCTGCGGACAGGAGGACGGAGGCGGGGCGGGGGCGGGTTCCGGAGCCGGTGCGGCCGCCTCACCCGCTACGGCGGGTGCCGCCGCGGCGGGAACCGCAGCGGTGGGAACCACCGTTGCCGGCGTCGGCAGGGTGACCCCGCAGGTTTCGATCAGCTTGTTTATGTAGGCCAGGCCCTGGTCACGCTGAGGCTCGGAGTAGAACACGGTGGTCGCGATGACCTTGGCCTTGGCGGCGGCCAGCTTGTCCACCATATCGGCCATGATTTCGCGCGACCACGGCCAGCGTCCGATATTGTCCAGACTCTGCTTGTCGATGGCGATGACGGCGACCTTGTCAGAGGGGGCGCGGGTGGTCGCCGCGACGCCCATGTCATAGGCCTTGCGCTCGAGGCCCTGCAACAACTCGCCGTTGCCCAGAATGAGCATGACGAGACTGACCGCCACCCCGAAGAACCAGTCGCTTTTCCAGAAGTCCGCCTTCTTCATCGGTTGCAACCCTGTCAAGAGCCTGCGAAAAAACAGCGCAATAAGCGCAATTCTTACAGTCCCGCATCAAGTCCGTCAATCAATTTCATGACGTTTGCCGGGCCCGGACCGCCAATTTGCCGATTCTAAGCGCAAAAAAGCCGCAACGGCTTGCGCCGTGCGGCTTTTGCCTGCTTTTCCGGATTCGACGCCGGACTGCATGGCGCCCGGCATGTCACGGCCATGCGAATCGCCGTACCGCCAGCGCCGACTTTCCTACTTCAGGAGCCCCTTGAGCAGTTTGGCCATTTCCGACGGATTGCGCGTCACGGTGAAACCGCACTCCTCCATGATCGCCAGTTTGGCGTCCGCCGTATCGGCGCCGCCGGAGATCAGCGCGCCGGCATGACCCATGCGCTTGCCGGCCGGGGCCGTGACGCCGGCGATGAAACCGACGATGGGCTTCTTCATGTTGGCCTTGCACCACATCGCGGCTTCGGCCTCGTCCGGACCGCCGATCTCGCCGATCATGATCACGGCATCGGTTTCGGGATCGTCGTTGAATGCCTTCATCACGTCGATGTGCTTGAGGCCGTTGATCGGGTCGCCGCCGATACCGACCGCCGAGCTCTGGCCGAGACCGATTTCGGTCAACTGGGCGACGGCTTCGTAGGTCAGGGTGCCGGAGCGCGAGACCACGCCGATGCGGCCTTTGCGATGGATGTGTCCGGGCATGATGCCGATCTTGACTTCATCGGGAGTGATCAGGCCGGGGCAGTTGGGGCCGAGCAGCAGGGTCTTCTTGCCGCCTTTCGCCTCCTTGGCCTTCATTTTGTTGCGCACCACCAGCATGTCGCGCACCGGGATGCCCTCGGTGATGCAGATCGCCAGGTCGAGGTCGGCCTCGCAGGCTTCCCAGATCGCATCGGCGGCGCCCGCCGGCGGCACGTAGATCACGGAAACCGTGGCGCCGGTCTGAGCCTTGGCTTCCTTGACCGAGGCGAAGATCGGCACGTCGAAGATCTTTTCGCCGGCTTTCTTCGGATTCACGCCGGCGACGAAGCAGTTCTTGCCGTTGGCGTACTCGATGCACTTTTCGGTATGGAACTGGCCGGTCTTGCCGGTGATGCCCTGGGTGATGATCCGGGTGTCTTTGTTGATGTAGATGGACATGGTTATTCCTTACTTGACGGCGGCGACGATCTTGGTCGCGGCTTCGGCCATGGAGTCGGCGGAAATGATCGGCAGGCCGGATTCCTTGAGGATCTTCTTGCCGAGGTCTTCGTTGGTGCCCTTCATGCGCACCACCAGCGGCACGCTGAGGTGGGTTTCCTTGGCCGCAGCAACCACGCCTTCGGCGATGGTGTCGCACTTCATGATGCCGCCGAAGATATTGACCAGGATGCCCTTGACCTTGGGGTTCTTGAGCATGATCTTGAAGGCTTCGGTGACCTTCTCGGTCGTGGCTCCGCCGCCGACGTCGAGGAAGTTGGCCGGCTCTGCACCGAACAGCTTGATGGTATCCATGGTCGCCATGGCGAGGCCTGCGCCATTCACCAGGCAGCCAATGTTGCCGTCGAGACTGATGTAGGCCAGATCATATTTTGACGCTTCGATCTCGTCGGCGTCCTCTTCGTCCAGATCGCGATAGGCGATGATCTCGGGATGACGGTAGAGGGCGTTGGAATCGAAATTGAACTTGGCGTCGAGCGCCTTGATGTTGCCGTTGCCCTCGAGAATCATCGGGTTGATCTCGGCCAGGCTGGCATCGGTTTCCATGTAGCAGGTGTAGAGCTTCTTCAATGTGTCGATGGCCTGGGCCTGCGAGCCCGCCGGGACGCCGATGCCGTCGGCCAGTTCCTTGGCCTGGGCATCGGTGAGGCCGGTGGCCGGATCGACGAAGACCTTGATGATCTTCTCGGGTGTCTTGTGCGCGACTTCCTCGATGTCCATGCCGCCTTCGCTGGACGCCATCATCGCCACCTTCTGCGTGGCGCGGTCGGTCAGCGCCGCAACGTAGTATTCCTTTTTGATGTCGGCGCCCTCTTCCACCAGCAGGCGGCGCACCTTCTGGCCGGCCGGCCCGGTCTGATGGGTCACCAGTTGCATGCCGAGAATCTGCCCGGCGTAGGCCTTGACCTCATCCATGGACTTGGCAACCTTGACGCCGCCGCCCTTGCCGCGGCCGCCGGCGTGGATCTGAGCCTTCACCACCCAGACCTTGCCACCGAGCGTTTCCGCTGCCTTGACCGCCTCGTCGACGGAAAAGCAGGGAATGCCGCGCGGGACCGTCACGCCGAATTTCTTCAGGAGTTCCTTGCCCTGATATTCGTGGATCTTCATGCGTCTTCCTTGTTGTATGAGGTGCGTTGAATTGAAGCCGGCATCAAGCGGCCGACGCTATTGCCGGTGTCACGGAATCGGCTCCGTGGCCGTGGATTTTCCGGGGAATCGATTGCCGCCGCCCGTGCCGCGGAACGGATCGCGGCACCCTTGTTGCGGCGCGGAATACTAACATAAGCAGACTTAATCGAAGCTTACAAAAGGCTGCTGGCCTGCCGCGGGATGCCGGTAATTTGACCTGCAGGCGCGGCGCGGTTTAATGTCCGGATCAGCCTCCCAGCCAAAGCCCATTCCCGTGAGCCGAAACCGCTACCTGCTGGCCCTGGATCAGGGCACCTCGAGTTCGCGCAGCATCGTCTTCGATGCCGACGGGCAGATCGTCGCCATGGCGCAGCGCGAATTCCGCCAATTGTTCCCGCAGCCGGGCTGGGTCGAGCACGATCCTCTGGAAATCTGGCATACCCAGCTTGCTACGGCGCGGGAGGCTATCGCCAAGGCCGGCGTACCGGCGACCGCGATTGCCGCGATCGGCATCACCAACCAGCGCGAAACCACCGTGGTATGGAACCGGAGTACCGGGGAGCCTCTGGCCAACGCCATTGTCTGGCAGGACCGGCGTACCGCCGCCGCCTGCGCGGCGCTCGCCGGCCGCGGCCTGACTGACAGGGTGCGCGAGCGCACCGGCCTCGTCATCGACGCCTATTTCTCCGCCACCAAGCTGGCCTGGATCCTCGACCACGTTGCCGGGGCACGGGCCGCCGCCGACCGTGGCGAACTCGCCTTCGGTACCATCGACAGCTGGCTCCTGTGGCAACTGACTGGCGGTACCGTTCACGCCACGGATGTCAGCAACGCCTCACGCACGATGCTGTTCGACATCCACCTCAGCCGGTGGGACGACGAACTGCTGGCCGCGCTCGAGATTCCGCGTGAAGTATTGCCCAC
>JALHNN010000262.1 GCA_022843505.1 Sulfuritalea sp. | reverse complement strand
TCAAGCCGGCGGTGGTCGCCGTGGTCCTGTTCGCCGCCTGGCGCATCGGCTCGCGCGCGATCAAGAACGGGGTGCTGCTGGCGATCTCCGCCGCCGCCTTCGTCGGCATCTTCTTCTTCGACATCGGTTTCCCCTGGATCGTGCTGGCGGCGGGCATCCTCGGCGCCATCGGCGGCAAGCTGCTGCCGGCGAAGTTCTCCGGTGGCGGCGGCGGCCACGGTGGCGGCAACAAGGGCTACGGCCCGGCCCTGATCGACGACGACACGCCACCGCCGCTGCACGCGAAGTTTTCCTGGGCAAAGCTTGCCCTGACCACCCTGGCTTTCGTCGCCGTCGGCGCCGCCTCGCTGCTGGCGCTGCGCAGCAATGGCGACCTCTACCAGATGGGCGAATTCTTCACCAAGGCGGCCTTCCTCACCATCGGCGGCGCCTATGCCGTGCTGCCCTATGTGTATCAGGGCGGCGTCGAGCACTACGCCTGGCTCACCGGCCCGCAGATGATGGACGGCCTGGCGCTGGGCGAAACCACGCCGGGTCCGCTGATCATGATCGTCACCTGGGTCGGCTACCTCGGCGGCGTGGCCAAGGCGGTGGCCGGCGGGGCCATCGCCTCGGGCCTGGCGGGTGCCGCGGTGGCGACCTTCTTCACCTTCCTGCCCAGCTTCCTGTTCATCATCGCCGGCGGCCCGCTGGTCGAGGCCTCGCGCGACGACATCAAGTTCACCGCGCCGCTCACGGGCATCACCGCCGCCGTGGTCGGCGTGATCGTGAACCTCGCCGCCTTCTTCGCCTGGCATACCTTCTGGCCCCAGGCCACCGCGGCCGCACCCTTCGGCGGCCCCTTCGAAGCCGTCGCCGTGCTGATTGCCGCCGCCGCCTTCCTCGCGCTGTGGAAGTACAAGCAGGACATCATGAAGGTGATCGGCGTCTGCGCGCTGCTGGGCCTCGTCCTGTCCTTCGTCCGCTGAGTAAGGATCATGGCCCCCCGCGCTGCTCTGCATGCCTGGAATTCCGCTTCGCGGGCAGGCAACATTCGTTCGCTGCCCCCCCACGGGGGGCGAATGCCTCCTTGGGGCGGCCCGGCGGAGGCATCGGCATGAAATGGATCACCCGCGAACGCCCGAAGATCGACCGTATCGCCTGTCCCTGGCTGGTGGCGCGCTTCATCGACGAAAGCCCCGAGTTCCTCTACGCGCCGGGCGGCGATGTCATGAAGATTGCCGCCGAGACCGGCGCGATTCCCTTTGACGTGGCGGGCGTCGAACTCGGCCACCATGGCGAGCTGTGCAGCTTCGACGCCTTCATCGCCAAATACGCGCTGAAGGATGCCGCGCTGGACAAGCTGGCGCTGATCGTGCGTGCCGCCGACTGCGGCGCGCCGCAACTGGCGAAGGAATCCCACGGCCTGCTGGCGATCTCCAAGGGGTTGTCGCTCAATTTCACCGACGACCACGCGATGCTGAAGCATGGCATGGTCATCTACGACGCGCTCTACGCCTGGTGCGCCGATACGCCGCTGCAGCAGATCGGGCGTTTCCTTGGAATGAAATGAGCGCGGCCCGCCGCGAGCTGCGCCTGCTGCTGCTCGGGCGCGGCCTGCGCGCCGGGGTCGATGCCTGCGTCGCGGTGCTGCTGCCGGCCTACCTGCTGGCGCTCGGCCATGGCGTTTGGGAAGTCGGCGTGCTGAGTACGGCGACCCTGCTCGGTTCGGCGCTGGCGACGCTGGCGCTGGGTGCCTGGGGCCACCGCGCGCCGCAGCGCTCACTGCTGCTCGGCGCGGCCCTGCTGATGGCGGCCACCGGGCTGGGCTTCGCCGGGCTGACGGGCTTCTGGCCGCTGTTGCTGGTGGCTTTCCTCGGCACGCTGAATCCGGGTTCGGGCGATGTCAGCGTGTTCCTGCCGCTCGAGCATGCGCGCCTGGCGCAGGCTGGCGAGGGCGCGGATCGCACCCGGATCTTTGCCCGCTACAGCCTGATCGGCGCCCTGTGCGGCGCATTCGGCGCACTGGCGGCCGGCCTGCCGGAACTGCTGGCCGCCTCGGGCATCGACCACCTCGACGCCCTGCGCGGCATGTTTCTGGTCTATGCCGGCGTCGGCCTGCTGATCTGGCGGCTGTATGCGCGCATCCCGCTGCCGGCGGCGCACGAAGTCGCGCCGGCGCCGGCGCCGCTAAGCCCCTCGCGCGGCGGCGTCGTCAAGTTGGCGCTGTTGTTCTCGGTCGATGCCTTCGCCGGCGGGCTGGCGGCGCCGCTGCTTGCCTGCGGCGCGCTCAAGATCGCCTACGACCTGGCGCTGTGGCGCGCCTTCCGCCATCGATCCGCCCCGGAACCGCCCAGTCCCGGCACCGACCACCGCTGACAGGACGGCCCATATCGGCGACAATGCGCCCTCTCTCGATACCTGAAAGGGTTCGCGGGGCTTCCGTCCCGCCTTATGTGTCGTCGCTCCGACCGCGCATGCACCACCGGCAGCCAACGGCGCTGCCTGATCCGTAAGACCTCCCCCCGCCCCATCCGGCGCCGGCCGCTCGCCGTCGTGCGCTGAACTTTTGCCTGGATCCCGTCATGGAAATCCTGTTCCTTGTCGTACTCGTTCTGCTCAACGGCGCTTTCGCCATGTCCGAGATTGCCCTGGTCACGGCGCGCCGTGCCCGCCTGGTGCGGCTCGCCGAGGACGGCGACAGTTCGGCCACCGTCGCCATCGCGCTGCACGACGAGCCGACGCGCTTCCTGTCCAGCATCCAGATCGGCATCACCTCGATCGGCATCCTCAACGGCATCGTCGGCGAAGCCGTGCTGGCCGAGCCCTTTGCCCTGCGCCTGCAAGGCTGGGGAATGGAGAAGGAGCTTGCCAGCATCGTCTCCACGGCACTGGTGGTGGTGGTGATCACCTATGTCTCCATCGTGGTCGGCGAACTGGTGCCCAAGCGCATCGCCCAGATCGATCCGGAAGGCATCGCGCGCCTGGTGGCGCGGCCGATGCGCCTGCTGGCGACGATGACCCGCCCCTTCGTGCGCCTGCTGTCGTTTTCCACCGACGCCATCCTCGGCCTGATGGGCAAGCGCGACGCGGGCAACCAGGCGGTCACCGAGGAGGAAATCCACGCCATGCTGGAAGAGGGCTCGGAAGCCGGCGTGATCGAACAGCAGGAGCACGACATGGTGCGCAACGTGTTCCGCCTCGACGACCGGCAGATCGGCTCGCTGATGATTCCGCGTGCCGACATCACCTACCTCGACGTCGAGCTGCCGCTGGCCGAGAGCCTGAAGCTGGTGAGCGAGTCGGAGCATTCCCGCTTCCCGGTCTGTCGCGGCGGCCTGCACGAGGTGCTCGGCATCGTCAACGCCAAGCAGCTGCTCAATCAGATGTTGAACGGGGGCGTGGGCAGCCTTGCCGAAAACCTGCAGCCGGCCGTGTTCGTGCCGGAATCGCTGACGGGCATGGATCTGCTTGACCATTTCCGCGCCTCGGGAACGCAGATGGTGCTGATCGTCGATGAATACGGCGAGGTCGAGGGCATGGTCACCTTGCAGGACGTGCTCGAAGCCGTGACCGGCGAATTCAAGCCGCGCAACCAGGAGGATGCCTGGGCGGTGCAACGCGAGGATGGCTCATGGCTGCTCGACGGCCTGATTCCGGTGCCGGAGCTGAAGGACAGGCTGGACTTGAAAGCCGTCCCCGAGGAGGACAAGGGCCGCTACCATACCCTGAGCGGCCTGTTGATGTGGCTGCTCGGACGCATGCCGCAGACCGGCGACATCACCCACTGGGAAGGCTGGCGGCTGGAGGTCGTCGACCTCGACGGCAAGCGCATCGACAAGGTGCTGGCGACGCGCGAGGCGCCGGACGAGCCGTCGGCCGCCGAGGGTCCGGCCACCCCCTGAGCCGGGAAGCCATGGGACAGCGGGCGGTCCCCCAGTCGCGGCGACACGGCAAAATCGCCGTGCCGCCAGCGCCGACTCTTACTTGAAACCGATGATCGGCTGGTCGACCGAGAGGCTTTCCCCGGGAGCGGCGAGCAGTTTGTCCACCACGCAGTCGCGCTCGGCCTTGAGCACGTTCTCCATTTTCATCGCCTCGATCTTGGCCAGCACCTCGCCGGCCTTGACCTCCTGACCGACCCTGACCGCCACCTGGGTCAACAGGCCCGGCATCGGCGAGAGCAGGAACTTGCTGGTGTCCGGCGCGGCCTTCACCGGCATCAGCGCCAGCAGGTCGGCGGCGCGCGCGCTCATCACCTGGACATCGGCCTGCACGCCCCAGTGGAACAGGCGATACACGGAACCGCGGCGTTCGACCTGCATGCAGATCTGCTGGCCGTTGAGCGTGCCGCGATACAGGATGTCGCCGAACTGCCAGCGCGAGCGGATCGCGTAGTTGCCGCCCGCCAGCTTGACGTCCCAGCCGCCGTCGGCCGCGGTGATGGTGGCCGCATGGCGCTCGCCGTTGAACAGCACCACGTACTCGCTGCCCGGCTTGTACTCGTGGCCCGGCATCTGGCCGGTGATGGTGGCGTTGCGCGCCAGGTACTGGCGGTGGATGGCCGCAGCCGTGGCCACCAGCATCAGCGGGTCGTCGTGCGGCACGTCGGCGGCATTGAAGCCCTTGGGGTACTGGTCGGCGATCAGGCCGGTGTTGAAGTTGCCCGAGGTGAAGCGCGGATGCTGCATCAGCGCGGCCTGGAAGGAGATGTTGCTGGCCACGCCGCGGATCACGAACTCGTTCAGGGCGTCGCGCATGCGCGCGATGGCCTGGTCGCGCGAGGCCGCATGGACGATCAGCTTGGCGATCATCGAA
>JALHNN010000261.1 GCA_022843505.1 Sulfuritalea sp. | reverse complement strand
GTAGACCCCGACTACGCAGCCGCCTACCTCGATCAGGGCCGGGCGTACTACGCGCTCGGCGACCTCGAGCGCGCCGAACAGAACTTTGCCATCGTCCGCTCGCTGAATCCGCCTCCGGAAGCGCTTGCCACCATCGGCAATTACGAAAAGGCGATCGCCGTCAAGCGCGATCCCAAGCGCCTGCGCTTGACCGGCTATGTCGAGATTGCAGGCGGTACGGACAGCAATGTGAATCAGGCCACCAATGCCTCGTCGGTGGCGATCCCGGCTTTCGGCGGTCGGTTCACCCTCGGTAGTGCCAGTCTGGCCCGGCGTGACGACTACGCTACCGCGACACTCGGCGGCGAAGCCCAGTTCCTGGCGGATGAGAAGGTGGCCCTGTATGCCGGGGGCGATCTGCAGCTTCGCGACTATGGCAAGCTGCACAACTACGATGTCGGCAGCATCGACGTGCGCGCCGGCGTTGCCTTCGCCGAAGGCAGGAACGCCTATCGGCTGGGTCTCGGCTACAACGATTACCGGCTGGAAAGCGAAAGGTATCGCGGCGTGGCGACGGCGCTGGGCGAATGGCGGCACGCCCTCGACCAGAATACCGCCGCGTCGTTTTCCGCGCAGTACAACGAAATCCGCTATGTCACCGCGGACCAGCGCGGCAACGATGTCAATGTCGTCACCCTGGGCGCCGGCCTGTCGCGCCTGATCCCGGGCCGGCACCCGGTGACCGCCTTTGCCGGCGCCTTTGCCGGGCAGGAGCGGGAGGAGCGTACCCGTACGGATGGCAACCGGGCAATGGGCGGGCTGCGCGTCGGCGCATCGATCGCCGCACACGAGTCGTTCGATCTTTCTGCCAGCCTGGCGGCGCAGGTGGGCTTGTACAGCCGTTACAACACCCTGTTCCTGGTCCGGCGGCGCGATGCGCAATACGATATTGGCCTGGGTGCCAACTGGCGCTTCGCCGATCTCTGGTCCCTGAGACCGCAGGTTTCGCTGACGCGGAGCGACTCCAACGTGTCGATTTACGATACCCTGCGATACGATGTGTCGCTGAGCCTGCGTCGCGATTTCCGCTGAACATCCTGGAGAACGCATGAATTTCCTACTGCGCCTGCTGACGGCCATGCTCCTGCTGCCGGCGACGTTTGCGTTTGCCGAGCCGATCGGCCGTGTCCAGTTTGTCGCCGGGGTCGTGAACGTCGAATCCCCCGGCGGTGTGGTGCGCCCGCTCAGGAAGGGGGATTCCATCGAGGAAGGCGACGCGGTCATCAGCGAAAGGCAGGGCCAGGCGCAACTGGTGATGTTCGACGAGGCGGTCATCGCTGTCCGCCCCAATACGCGCCTGCACTTTGAAACCTATCGTTATTCAGGCAAGCCCGATGGCGGCGAAGAGGGCATCATGTCCCTGGTCCGGGGCGGATTCCGTACCATCACCGGCCTCATCGGCCGCGCCAGGCCGGCGGCCTATCGCGTCAAGACGCCGACGGCAACGATAGGCATTCGGGGTACCGACCACGAACCCCTGTATATCCCGCCGCCGGCGCCGGGCGAGACGCCGATCGGGCCGCCCGGAACCTACAACAAGGTGAATTCGGGCCAGACCTTCATCGAGAACGCCAGCGGCCGCATCGAAATCGGTCCCAACCAGGCCGGCTTCGCACCGCCGACGCCGAGCATCGCCCCCGTGCGGTTGCCGCAGATCCCGGCCTTCCTGCGCAATACGCCGTCGCCTGGCGCGGCCGGCGACAAGCGCGGAACCCGCGAGGGCGAGCAACGCGGACAAGCGCCGAAAGAGGCGACGGCCAAGCCAGGGCAACAGGACCAGAAGCCGACGGCCGGCCCGGGTGCCGGGGACGCCGGAGCCCAGCCCCGGCCGGGTGGCCAGTCTCAAGGCGGAGCGCCGGGTCCGGGCCAGGCTCCCGGCGGATTGATGCCGCCGGGGGGCATACCCGGCGCGCCGCTGCCGGGCGGGATGCAAGGTCCCGCACCGGGCGGCCTGCCGATGCCGGGAGCCCTGCCCATGCCGGGTGCTGTCCCGCCGCCGCTGCCACCCCCGATCAAGGGAACACTTGATCCTGCCAATCCGCCGCAGAACTTCGTCGCCGCGCCCAAAGGCTTTGTCGCCACCGGCGGTGACCTCTCCGGCAGCGCTGTCGGCAGCGGTGCCGGTATTGTTGGCGACGGCTTCGGCATCGCGCTCGACGCCGCCGGCAATATGCTCAGCGTGGGCGGTAGCAACTTTTCCTACAACAGCAACGGTGCGCCGCTGCTTCAGCAGGGCGGCACTGCCGTCGGCGGCATCCCAGTGCGCTGGGGCATTTATGGCGGTGGCCAGATCAGTGACGGCATGGGTGTGCGCAGCCCGAGCCGCTTCCACTTCATGGGGGCGCCGAATGCGACGCCGAATTCCGTGCTGGTGCCCGTTCTGACGGCGGGTGGGCCAATGACTTTCACCGCCGCGGTCGCCAACAACGAATACACCAAGCCGATCGCCGAAAACGGTGCCGTCGGCGGTACGGTTGGCCTTACCATTACGCTGAACAATGTTTCTTCGGTACCCTCAGTGACCGCCTACAACATCTCGGTTACGGACGCCAACGCCCGCAGCTGGACCGGTGCGCTCCCGGGCGGTGTTACGGTAGGCTTGGGCGATTTTCTGCAAGGCCAGGGCGCGAAGCTCAACGTCAATTGCACGGGTTGCGCCATAACCTCCGGTTTTGGTAACGCCCATGGTGCGCCGATCGGCAGCACGTCGATACAGGGCGTGCTTTCCTCCTACGACCTCAAGGCCGGTGCCGCCGGCGTTACCGGATCGGTTCTGGCCCGCTGAGCTTTGCTTCCGGCGACGGGCGGGTTCCCGGCAATCGAGATCCCTCGCGCGGGAGACCCTCAGGCTGGCCGCCACCCCGGCGCGTCTGGGCCGATGATCATCGCCGTCGGCAAATGCCGCTGCTGACGGCAGGTCAGCCAGATGCAATAATGGGCGAAACCTAAACGGAGGAGACCGCAATGGAAAAGACCTGGCTCAAGAGCTACCCCCCCGGCGTGCCGGCCGAGATCGATGCCACGCAGTACGAAACCGTGGCGGCGATGCTCGAGGAATCGATGAAGAAGTATGCCGCGCGCACGGCATTCGTCTGCATGGGCAAGTCGATCACCTACGGCGAACTCGATGCCGCCTCGCGCAAGCTTGGCGCCTGGCTGCAGTCGCGAGGGATCGAGCCCGGCGGCCGCGTCGCCATCATGATGCCGAACATCATGCAATACCCTGTCTGCGTCGCCGCGATCCTGCGCGCCGGCTATGTCGTGGTCAACGTCAACCCGCTGTACACGCCGCGCGAGCTCGAGCACCAGCTCAAGGACAGCGGCGCCCAGGCCATCATCATCATCGAGAACTTCGCCACCACGCTGGAGAAGGTGATCGCCAACACGCCGGTCAAGCATGTCGTGGTCGCGGCGATGGGTGACCTGCTCGGCGGCCTCAAGGGCATGCTGGTGAACTTCGTGGTGCGCAAGGTCAAGAAGATGGTGCCCGAGTTCTCGCTGCCGGGCTCCTTCCGCTTCAACGACGTGGTGGCGCAGGGCGGCGGCATGACGCTCAAGGCCGTGCCGCGCACGCGCGAGGACGTCGCCTTCCTCCAATACACGGGCGGCACCACCGGGGTCTCCAAGGGCGCGACGCTGCTCAACCGCAACGTGGTGGCCAACATGCTGCAGGTCGAGGAATGGCTGCAACCCGCGGTCGACACGCGCACCGCCAACGTGCAGCTGAACTTCGTCTGCGCCCTGCCGCTGTACCACATCTTCGCCCTGACGGTGTGCAACATGATCGGCACCCGCATCGGCGCCTGCAACCTGCTGATTCCCAACCCGCGCGACATCCCTGGCTTCGTCAAGGAGCTGTCGACCTTCAAGTTCAACATCTTCCCCTGCCTCAATACGCTGTTCAACGCCCTGGCCAACAATCCGGAATTTGCCAAGCTCGACTTCTCCAGCCTCAAGATCAGCCTCGGCGGCGGCATGGCGACGCAGCAGGCCGTGGCCGAAAAATGGACCGCGATCACCGGCAGCAGCATCGTCGAGGGTTACGGCCTGTCCGAGACCTCGCCGGTGGCGACCTGCAACCTGGCCACCCTCAAAGGCTTTACCGGCACCATCGGCCTGCCCATGCCCTCGACCGAAATCGCCATCCGCGACGACGACGGCAAGGACGTGCCGCTGGGCGAGTCGGGCGAGATCTGCATCCGCGGCCCGCAGGTGATGGCCGGCTACTGGCAGCGCCCGGACGAGACGGCGAAGGTGATGAGCGCCGACGGTTTCTTCAAGTCCGGCGACGTCGGCATCATGGACGAGAAGGGCTACACGCGCATCGTCGACCGCAAGAAGGACATGGTGCTGGTCTCGGGCTTCAACGTCTATCCGAGCGAGATCGAGGAAGTGGCGATGAAGTGCCCGGGCGTCATGGAGGCCGCCGTGATCGGCGTGCCGGACGAGCATTCCGGCGAGGTGCCGAAGATCTTCATCGTCAAGAAGGACCCCAACCTCACCGAGCAGGCGGTGCAGGATTTCCTCAAGGAGAACCTCACCGGCTACAAGCGTCCGAAGTACGTCGAGTTCCGCGCCGACCTGCCGAAGACGCCGGTGGGCAAGATTCTGCGCCGCGAATTGCGGCCCAAGTAAAGCGCGATACCCCTGCCGCCGTCCCTTCGGGCGGCGGCCTTTCATGTCCCGGCGGGATGCCGGGACGGTATCCCGCGGATTGTTTCCAGGAGAACGACACATGCGCAGCCTGATTACCCTCGCCGCCGGTTTGCTGCTGGCCACTT
>JALHNN010000260.1:1204-4825 GCA_022843505.1 Sulfuritalea sp. | reverse complement strand
CATCGGCCTGCATCCGCTGGCGGTGATCTTCGCCCTGATGGCCTTCGGCCAGCTGTTCGGCTTCTTCGGCATCCTTGCCGCGCTGCCGGCCTCGGCGGCGCTGCTGGTCGGCCTGCGCGAAGTACGCGGCCTCTACCTCGCCAGCCGCTTCTACCAGGGATGACGCCCATGGCTTCGACAACCCCTTGCAGATCATGAAACGCACATACCCTTGTCAAGCCTTGGGCGAGCAAACTCGGCCCACCCCCCTTCGCCCCCCTCGCCGGGGGTTCCCATACGGCTCGCTGCGCTCGATTTCACCAGCGGCCCGTTTCGCGGTTTTACCGTAGTCGACGGGCCTACCATGAACATCCCGCAGCAGCAGATGCTGCTCGACCTCAAGCCCGAGCAGGCGCCGACACTGGAGAACTTCGTCGTCGGCACCAACGGCGAGCTGCTGCAGCGCCTGCGCGACCTCTGCGACAGCCACAGCTTCGAGGCGCTCTACCTGTGGGGCGCCGCGGGCAGCGGCAAGAGCCACCTGCTGGCGGCGACGGCCGCCGCCGCCGCTCCAAACCGGCCGGTCGCCTTCCTCAACGCCGCCGAGGCTGGCCGGGAACTGTCCTTCGAAACCGGCAGCCTGCTGGTGATAGACGACATCGAGGCGCTGACCGCGGAGGCCCAGGTCGCGCTGTTCCGCGCCTTCAATGCCGCGCGCTTCACCGGACTGGCCCTGCTGCTCGCCGGCAAGGAACCGCCGCTGCGGCTGGACCTGCGCGAAGACCTGCGCACCCGCGTCGGCCAGACCCTGATTTACGAGATCCAGGCCCTGTCGGACGAGGACAAGGCCGCCGCCCTGCGCCGCCACGCCATCGAACGCGGCATGCTGATGGACCCGGCGGTGGTGCAGTACCTGCTGCGCCACGGCCGCCGCGACCTGCCCTCGCTGATGGCCATGCTGGGCAGCCTGGACCGCGCCTCGCTGGAACAGAAGCGGCCGCCGACCCTGCCGCTGCTGCGCGAACTGATGCAGACTTCCTTCGATCTGGACAAACCATGAACGACATTTCCCCCATCCCCTTTTCCAGGAAAAGGGGTGACCACGGCTCGCCTTGCTCGCAGACGAAAGGAGGGGTTGCCTTGAGGCGGCCCGGCGGCAACCCATGAACCTCGCCCTCTTCGACCTCGACAACACCCTGCTTAACGGCGATTCGGACTTCGAATGGGCGCAATTCCTGATCGGCAAGGGCGTGCTCGACCGCGAAGTCCATGAGGCACGCAATGTGGAGTTCTTCGAGCACTACAAGGCCGGCACACTGGACATCCACGCCTTCCTCGATTTCCAGCTGGCGCCGCTGGCGCGCCACGCGCGCGCCGAGCTCGATACCTGGCATGCCGAGTTCCTCGCCACCCGCATCCGTCCGCTGATCAACCCGGCGGCGCGCAATCTCGTGGCAAGCCATGCCGAGGCCGGCGACCTGCTGGCCATCGTCACTGCCACCAACAGCTTCGTCACCGGTCCGATCGCGCGCGAGTTCGGCATCCCGCACCTGATCGCCACCATCCCGGCGCAGGAAAACGGACGCTTCACCGGCAAGCCGCGCGGCCTGCCCTCCTTCCGCGAGGGCAAGATTGCGCGCGTCGAGGCCTGGCTGGAATCGCTCGGCCTGTGGCTGGGCGGGTTCGAACAGAGCTGGTTCTACAGCGATTCGCTGAACGACCTGCCGCTGCTGGAAAAGGTCACCCATCCCGTCGCGGTGGACGCCGACGAAACCCTGGCGCGCGCCGCCGAAGAACGCGACTGGCTGCGCATCAGCCTGCGCGGCTAAGGCGCAGGTTTCGGGTATACTCCGCCCCCTGCAAACGCCATGGACCTCGCGTCCGTGGCCGTTTCCGGAGACGTGGCCGAGTGGTCGAAGGCACACCCCTGCTAAGGGTGCATCTGGGCAAAACCTGGATCCAGGGTTCGAATCCCTGCGTCTCCGCCAGTGAATCAGACAGGACGCCCCTTTCGGGGCGTTTTGTTTTTGTGCGGGCCATTCCGCAGATCTCCCGGGCCACGATGATCGCCGTATCGCGGGCGCCGACTCTTGTCGGGGTTCGACCACAGGCATGCCGCATCCCTGCCGCCAGGCGGCGAGCCGTGGTTGATATTCCATGCCACGGCGGTAGGATGCCGCAAACCCGGGGCGGCAAGGGCGCGTGCCAAACCTGGTCGAATTTTGGCGCAGTATCCGCTCGCCGCCTTTATTGGATTTCGTGCCGTGGTCCGGCCCGTATACCGGTTCGCATGCTGAAGATCGACCACGACAACAAGGAGCTATCAGCAGCATGAGATCGTCGCTCTCCTCGCCGTTCCGGCATGCCGAGTATGCCGTTGCCGGCCTGCTTTCCGTCATGGCGATCGTCTTCCACGCGATCCTGTATGCCAATGTCGGCGATCCGTGGCGGGACGAAGTCGGCGCCATCGGCGTCGCCGCGATGCCGACGATCCGCGCCATGTGGGAGGCGGCCCACCACGACTCGTTTCCGTTTCTGTACTTCGCGCTGCTCCATGTCTGGATCGCGATCTTCGGGGATGCGACGTCAAGCATCCGGGCGCTGGGGTTCGCTCTCGGGCTGGGTGGCTTGGGATCGATCTGGTGGCTGGCGCGGCGACTCGGCATCAAGGCGCCGCTGATCATTCTCGCGATGGTGGCCGTCTCGGCGTCGGTCATCCGCTACGGCGACGCGGCGCGCGCCTACGGCCTCGCACTGATTACCGCCGCATTCATGCTGGGTACGATATGGACCCTGCTTGCGGACTGTTCGCGGAAGAATGTCGCCCTCGCGGCAATTGCCTGCATGGCAGCGGCGCATTCCACGCACCAGAACTCGCTGCTGTTGTTCGTGATCGGCATCTCGGCAATCATCGCCCTGGCGATCAACCGGCGCTGGCGTCATGCCGCGGCCATCGCCGCCATCTGCGCGGCGACCGCCGCCAGCATCATCATCTACCTGCCGATTCTGAGCTTCTATAAATCGCTGGCCGTGCTCTACCAGTGGCCGATCTCGGCCAGGGACGTCTTCGCCGCCTTCGAAGAAACCGTTTCGACAGGCTACGGCGCCTGGCTGCCCTGGGTCTGGCTTGCGCTTGCGCTGGCCGGCGTGGCGGGCGGCTTCGCCGCGTTGCTCCTGCCGGATCGGCAGGCGGACCCGAGACAGCAGGATGACTCGATGACGCGATCGCTCTTCGTCGCGTTTGTCGTTCCCCTGCTGGCGATCGTGTTCACCGCCTTCATGATCTGGAACAAGTATGCGGTCCGCCCCTGGTATTTCCTCGGTTTCATGCTGGTACTCGCCGCGGTCGTCGAAGCCGGTATCGCGGCATTGCCCGTGGCGCAGGTGGCGCAGCGGACGGGGCGACTGCTTGCTGCGATCCTGATCGGGGTCATGGCCCTGATCAACGCACCCGCCGAGCTCAAGCGGCGGGCCACCAACATGCCGGACCTGGTCGCCGCGATCGAGCGCGAGGGCGGCCCGGACGACCTGATCGTTCTGACGGTCTGGTATACGGGGACCACCTTCAAGCGTCTTTACCAGGGCAACAAGAAATGGATCACCATTCCCGACCTGGGACAACACCCGGTGCATCGCTTCGAC
>JALHNN010000260.1:0-1194 GCA_022843505.1 Sulfuritalea sp. | reverse complement strand
TACCCGGGAGATCGAGCAGATAAGCAACACCCTGCTCGCCGGACACCGGGTATTCGTCATCGGCGATTTTCACCCCATCCCGCCGCAGTTGATCAAGGCACAGCTGCCTCCCGCCCCCCACCCGCGGACCGGATGGGATTCCGCCAACTACACCGGATTCTGGGCCGCGCAGGCCGGTGCCGTGCTGACAAGCTACGCCACCGGATCCGCCGTACTCGTCGCCCCGGCTTCAGCCGAGACCATGATGGATTGGGAGAATTTTCCCCTGCGGGTCTACTACAGATAAGGTCGCCGCCGATCCGCCGGCGGAACGGCGGAAGCTAGATGCTCCGGGGCAGCCCGAACAGTTCTTCCGCATACAGGGTCGGCTTGTTAACAAAGGCCAATATGGTGGCGTCCAGCTCGGCGTTGCCGGTAAACATCCACCTGAAACCCGCATCGTTCAAGGCAGAGCGCAGTGATTTGGGCGAAAACCCGGTCTTGTGCGCGTAATAATCGTTTCCGGATCGCTCGATCTCGACAGCATAGCCGTAGATCACATCGCGAACCGTTATCGGCCCGGCCTCGGACTCATAGAGAACGTCATTGATGTCGAGTTGCTTCGCGACCGCCATCCTCATCACCTGTTCGATATCGGGAACCCGGATGTAGGCGAAGCCATCGGCTTTCAGCACATGGACCATGCCGGCCAGGACTCTCGCGACGTCGTGAGGGTAGTAGTGTTCCAGATTGTGCGCGCAATACACCGCATCATAGCTTGCCGCCGGCTGGGTCGCCAGCTCGCGGGCATCACACACGACATCTGGATTGAATGTCGGATCGATATCCAGCAAGACGTGCTCCCAGCCTTCGAACCGTCGCGACAAGGGTACTTCCTTGCTGTTTCCACCTACATTCAGCACTTTTCTCATGAAGTTCCCTTCCGCCGATTCTGAGACGTCATTTGCCATTATGCGGCATTCGCAAACCGCTACGCGATCGCCGCAACCCGATGGATGCCGTCGATGCCGGACGTGACGGACCGGACGCGGAATGGCCCTGCCGCATTCAGGAACGGCAAGGCCACCGGATGCAGGCGACTTGCCGAGCGGCAACCGGCACCGGAGAACGGGACCGCACACCGCCGGGCAGGGCGTCTTGCTTTTCTGCCCATGGTTTGTTCTGATGCTGGCGACACCACTCAGGAATGGATTC
>JALHNN010000259.1:757-4826 GCA_022843505.1 Sulfuritalea sp. | reverse complement strand
AGTTCCCGCCAGCCGCGGAAGGGATCGGCCAGGTGGTGCAGCACCCCGCCGGCTTCGATGAGGTCGAAGCGGCGTCCGAGCTGCCCGATGGCGAGCAGGTCCGCCTGCGCGTAGTCGACATTGCCGATCCCCAGTTCCGCGGTCTTGCGCGCGGCATAGGCGAGGCTGGTCAGGCTGAGGTCGATGGCGAGGGTCCGCGCCTGCGGAAACCGCTGCGCGACCTGCACGGAATGGTGACCGGATCCGCAGCCGGCGATCAGTATTTCTAAACCGCCGCGGTGCTGCGGCGGGCCGAGCGGCGCATGCGGATAGGCGTGGTGCAGGAAGGCCTCCGGGGAAGCGAAGCTCTCCTGGGGCGGAACCACGACCCAGCGCGGGTAGGGGTTTTCCTCGTACTGCGCGCGGACCGCCTGTGACGTCCCGTCGTCGATCGCGGTCAGGCGTGGCAGGCCCGCCTTGATCGCCTCTTCCGCGAGCGGCTCGCTGACTTGCAGGCGTATCAGCGCGTGCAGTTCGGCAGGCAATTCAAGCGCGGCGAGCCTGGCGGAGTGTGCCAGTCCGCCCAGCGGGCGCACCATGGCAAGAACCGCCAGCGCCCAGGGGTCGAGCGCGTCACCTGCGGCCAGCGCGGCTTCGACCCGGTGGGCAAGCCGCTGCCCAATCTCCCGCTCGGCGTCGCCCAGAGCGCACAGGTACTCGCTGACAAAAAACTGGCTGGCGACGCTCGCCAGCGCGGCGAGCGGGCAACGGGCGAGCGTCGGCTGGCCGGACTCGAGGGCGCGCAGGGCCTGTTGTCGCAGTGCGCCGAGCACATCTTCGCAGGCCAGGCTGGCGACCGGGACGGTTTCCAGCAGCGCCCGCCACAGCGGATCGTGCGCGATCATGTCCGTCGCCCGGAGCAGAAAATCCCTGGCGTCGCTTCCCGCCGCCTTGCGCGCCGCGGCGACGAGCTTGCGGACGTCGCCGCGGGCCTCGACCAGGCGCCAGGCCGGCAAACCGATTTCGAAGGGGGTGACCCAGCACTCCCGCAGCGCGTCGGCCGCCTTGCCGCGTGCCGCCTCCAGCGTTTCGGCCGCCAGCTGGTCGATCCGGAGCTGGTCCAGCGCCCGGCAGAAGAGCCGGCGCGCCTCGTCGCTGTTGTCGACGCCGAGCGCCTTGAGCGCGTTGACCAGCGCCAGCGACGGGCGACGTAGGGCCACCTGCGCCGCCGCGGCGCCGCGCAGCGCCGGCGCGCTGGCCGGCTCCGCCCGAAGCGCCTGGCTGAAGCTGTGCAGCGCGGGCTCGGGGCGATCCAGCGCGAGCAGGGTCCGGCCCTGGGCGATCAGCGTTACGACGGCGTTCGGCCGGATGGCCAGTGCCTGCGCATGGTGCGCGAGCGCTTGCTCGGGATTGCCGGTCATGCGCAAGGCATTGGCAAGATTGTTGTGCGCCTCGAAATGCCGGGGATCGGCGGCAAGCACCTGGCGCAGCGGGGCCAGCGCTTCATCCACGCGCCCGGCAGTGATCAGCAGCGCGCCGAGATTGCAGCGCGCGTTGTGGTCATCCGGCCAGCCCAGCAGCTGGCGGCGGGTTTGCGCGATCGCGTCCTCGATGCGGCCGGCGCGGCGCAAGGCGTCGACCAGACGCATCATCCGTTCCGGTGTCGGGCCGGCGTCGGCGATCGCCTGCTGCAAGGCGTCGATCTCGGCGGCGGGCGAGCGCCCCGCGGCGCGCGCGGTGGCGGCCGCATGCTCGAACAACGCCGCCTGCGCGACCCCCATGCCGCCCCGGCCGGCGGCGGCGTCGAGCGCCTGCCGCGCCAGCGCATCGGCCTCGTCGGGACGGGACGTCAGGAGCAGCGACGACAACAGATACAGCGTGTCCACCTGCGCCGGGTGGTCGAGCAGGATGGCGCGGTACTGCCGCTCGGCGGATTCGCGCTGGTTGTTGGCATGGGCCGCGTAGGCGGCGCCGATGCGGTCTTCGAGCTGACGGTTCATTTCGACGCTGGCGAGAGGATTTGGCACGGACGCGAATTGGCGAAGTCAGCGGATCGGAAGGCTAAGGGCACGACAACGAGTATCTCCGCGGTGGCCGAGATGGTCAATCCGTCGGACTATTTTTGTCCCGCCGATGGAAATTTGATATCCACTGATCCGCCATGGGATTATCATGTTTACGTACGACGGAAAAATGGAGGGGCCCATGTCCGGCGGGAATAATATCTACCGCAAGACCGAAAAAGGCAGGACGGAGATCGCAACACGCGCCAACAAGCTCGGCTTGCGCGAGCGCACCATGTTGATCATGGTGGATGACAAGTCGACGCGAGCCGAACTGATCGCCAGGAACACGCATCCGACCAGCGACGGCATACTCAACGATCTTCTGGCAGGCGGCTACATCGAGGTCGTCGGCGGCGCCGCGGCGGCGGCGGCCGGAGCAGCCGCTGTCGCTGAAGCACCGGCAATCGCCGAGACCCCGCCGGCACCCGCCGCGCCACCCGTGGAAGTCTCCATGCAGTCGGCCTCGCGCTTTGCCTGCCGCGCCCTGGTGACTTACCTCGGGCCGTCGGCCGACGATTTGACCGCCATGATCGAGAAGGCCGGCGACCTCCCCAGCCTGACGGCGGCCGTCGAGAAATGCCGCGACGTGATCCAGGCCATGGCCGGCAAGAGGAAGGCCGACGAGTACTGGGCCGGGGTCAGCGCGCGATTGCCGAAAGCCTGACCGGCGGGGCAGCAATGGCCATCGCGGGCGCGATGGGGTAGCATCACGGACATGAGAATCCTGCTCGCAGAGGATGACCGGATCATCTCCCAGGGCCTGATCGCGGCCCTGCGCAAATCCGGCTACGCGGTCGATCATGTCAACAATGGCGCGGACGCCGATACCGCGCTGGTTGCCCAACCCTACGACCTGCTGCTGCTCGACCTCGGCCTGCCCAGGCTGCCGGGCATCGAGGTGCTGAAGCGCCTGCGCGCGCGCAAGGTGGCGACGCCGGTGCTGATCCTCACCGCCCAGGACGGTGTCGAGGACCGCGTGCGCGGGCTGGACGCCGGCGCCGACGACTACCTGACCAAGCCCTTTGCCCTGCCCGAACTCTTCGCCCGCGTGCGTGCGCTGACGCGGCGCGGGACCGGCAACCCGACGCGGATCGAGGTCGGCGGCCTCTCCTATGACCAGTCCGAGCGCATCGCCCGCCTGGGCGGCGAGATCGTCGAACTCTCGGCGCGCGAACTGGCCCTGCTCGAAATCCTGCTGCTGCGCGCCGGCCGCCTGGTCGGCAAGGAACAGCTGGTCGACCAGCTCTGCAGCTGGGGCGAGGAAGTCAGCAACAACGCGATCGAGGTCTACATCCACCGCCTGCGCAAGAAGCTCGAAGCGGGCGGCCCCCGCATCACCACGGTGCGCGGCCTCGGCTATTGCCTGGAGAAACCGGCAGAAGCGGCAGATGGCGCTGCGTAGCCTGATCAAGGCGCGGCTCACCGCTCGCAGCAGCAGCAGCAACCCCTTCGTCACTTTCGAATACCCGAACTCGCTGTTCGGCGAGATTCTCGACTGGATGCTGGCGCCCCTGCTGCTGCTGTGGCCGATCTCGATCGCCGCCACCAACCACGTCGCGAGCTTCATCGCCAACCAGCCCTACGACCAGCACCTGGCCGACAACGTCACGGCCATCATCAAACTGGTCAAGCTCGACGGCGATCGCGTGACGGTCAACCTGCCGGCCTCGGCACGCACGGTGCTGCGCACCGACGAAACCGACCAGTTGCTCTATCAGGTGGTGGCGCCCAATACGCGTGTGGTCCAGGGCGACCGTGAAATCCCCTGGCCACCGCTGCCGGACAAGATCCAGGCCGGCAAGGTGCTGTTCCGCGACGACCGCATCGATGCCGAGAACGTGCGCATCGCCTATGCCTTCATCCCCGTGCGCGAAGGCCTGCCGCCGGCGGTGGTCCAGGTCGCGGAAACCCTGAAGAAGCGCGAGGCCCTGTCCGGCAGCATCATCTACGGCGTCCTGCTGCCGCAGTTCGCCATCATTCCCCTGGCCGTCATCCTGGTCTACATGGGTCTCACCCGCGGCATC
>JALHNN010000259.1:0-747 GCA_022843505.1 Sulfuritalea sp. | reverse complement strand
GCCCTGCAGCAGCGCATCCACCGGCGGCGGCCGACCGACCTTTCGCCGATCCCGGTGACGCGGGTGCCCGACGAAGTGCGGCCGCTGGTCGTGGCCTTCAACCAGATGATGGGGCGGCTGGAAGAGAACCTCCAGGCGCAGCAGCGCTTCATCGCCCAGGCCGCGCACCAGATGCGCACGCCGCTGACGGGCCTCAAGACCCAGACAGAAATCGCCCTGTCCGAGACCGACCCGGCACAGATGCGCCAGGCACTGAAGCTGATCGCCGAGAGCACCGAGCGCGCCGCGCACATGATCAACCAGTTGCTGATCCTGGCACGCGCCGAAGCCAGCCACGAGAAGCTGCACCAGGTGGTACCGGTGGACCTCGATGCGCTGGCCCGCGAGGTCGCCACGGACTGGGTGATGCGCGCCCTGGCCAAGGACATCGACCTCGGCTACGAGGAGAGCGGCGCGCGGCTGATGATCGATGGCGTGCCCCTGCTGCTGCGCGAAATGCTGAGCAACCTGATCGACAACGCAATCAAGTACACGCCGCGCGGCGGCCATGTCACGGTGCGCACCCGGGCCGCGACGATGGCCGAGGTCGAAATCGAAGACGACGGTGTCGGCATTGCGCCCGAAGAGCGCGAGAGTGTCTTCGAGCGCTTCTACCGCGTCCTGGGCACCGGCGAGGAAGGCAGCGGACTGGGGCTGCCCATCGCCGCCGAGATCGCCGAGTTGCACCGCGCAGGAATAAGATCGGAA
>JALHNN010000258.1 GCA_022843505.1 Sulfuritalea sp. | reverse complement strand
GCATCGTCGATGCGTGTGGCCAAGGAACCTGAGGCGAAGCCGCCGAAAACCACCGAATGGATCGCCCCGATGCGGGCGCAGGCCAGTATGGCGAATGTGGCTTCGGCAATCATCGGCATGTAGATCAGAACGCGATCTCCCTTGCCTACACCGAGCGACTTCATGATCGCTGCGGTACGCATCACTTCGCTCTTGAGTTCGGCGAAGCTGTAGGATTTCTCCTCGTTGGTTTCGGTCGAGATGTACACCAAGGCGCGATCGTTGGGACGCTTGGCGGCGTGACGATCAACGGCGTTGTGGCACAGGTTGGTCTTGCCGCCGACGAACCATTTCGAGAACGGGGGACGCGAAAAGTCGCAAATCTGTTGCGGGGGCGTCTGCCAATCAATCAGTTTGGCCTGCTCGGCCCAGAAATCATCGCGTTGCTCGATGGAACGCTTGTGGAAATCGGCATATTTACCCATGAATATCCTCGCTGGTTGTTTGACTTGTGGTCGTTAAGTGTCGGACGTTGCTGTATTGGTAATCAGTGCGGAATATCGACGACTACACGCCCCTTGACGCGACCCTGTATGTAGTCGTCAAAGGTGGCCGGCAGGTCGGAAAACGGAATGTGCCGCGTCATCGCGGCCAGATGGCGCGGCTTCATGTCGCTTGCAAGGCGCTGCCAGACGCCGCTGCGATAAGGATCGCCGATGTAGCCAGAATCGATGCCGAGCAGCGAGGCGCCGCGCAGGATGAACGGCGCCACTGTCGTATTGAGACTCATGCTGGCCGCCAGCCCGATGCTGGCTATCGTGCCGCCCTGCTTCATGGTGCTGGCGATCCAGGCAAGATAGTCACCACCAAGGTTGTCGACCGCCCCCGCCCACAGTTCCTTGCCCAGAGGTTTGATCTTCGCTAGGTCGAGGGATTGCCGGAGCATGACTTCCTTCGCGCCAAGCCCCTTCAGGTAGTCGGTTTCGCTTTCCTTGCCGGTCAGGGCAACGACGTCATAGCCGCGTGCGGCAAGCATATCGACCGCGAGGCTGCCGACCCCGCCGGTGGCGCCGCTGACAATGACCGGGCCGTTTGCCGGCTTCAGACCATTTTCTTCCATGCGCACTATGCCGAGACCGGCTGTGAAGCCGGCGGTACCAAGCGCCATGGCCTCCGCGGGAGTCAGCCCGTCAGGCAGCTTATGCACCCAGTTCGCCGGGATCCGTGCCATTTGGGCATAGCCGCCGTGATGGGCAACCCCGATGTCATAGCTCGTCGCCAGGACTTCGTCACCGGGTTGAAATCGCGCATCCGAACTGGACATGACGCGCCCCGCCATATCGATTCCGCCAATACAAGGGAAGCGGCGGATGATCCGTCCGGCACCGGTGGCGGCCAGCGCATCCTTGTAGTTGATGCTGGAGTGGGTAACGGCAATCGTGACCTCACCGGGGTCGAGCTGGGCCTCGTCCATGTCGACGAAGCTGCCGCTGACCTTGGCGCCATCCTGTGTGATCAGGTAAGCCTTGAAGCCCATGAATGCCTCCTCCTGCCGGACCCGGTCGTCCGCCGGTTGTTGTTGGTTTGTTCGAGTCGAAGCCGAAAGATTATATTAATAGGATGCTTACAGGGCGCTGAATGCTTCAGGACGCAGGGTTTACGTGGCCGACATTCGCGGCTATAGTCCTCGACATGCACGAAATGCGCTTACTTATAGCGAGGGTATTCGGCCTCGCGCTGCTTCCGTTTGCCACCGTTACTTATGCCGACGAACCCGTCGTCGTAGTGCCTCCGCCCCCGGTTTCCTTCATTGACCGGGCTTCTGTCACTGCGCAGGATGCGATCGACCACGCGTTGGATCTGCTGGGCATCCGCTATCGGCGCGGGGGCAATTCTCCAGAGGCTGGATTCGATTGCTCCGGATTCGTCAGCCACGTGTTCCGTGAAGGCTTGGGCTTGATCCTGCCTCGCAGTTCAAAGGAAATGAGCAAGGCCGGCGAGATCGTGGCCCGCGACGAACTCAAGCCCGGGGATCTGGTTTTCTTCAACACCATGCGTAGCGCGTTTTCACATGTCGGGATCTACTTGGGTGACAACCAGTTCGTGCATGCCCCGCGCGCCGGCGGCCGGGTCCGGATTGAAGACCTTCGCGACAACTACTGGGTCAAGCGTTTCAACGGTGCCCGCCGGGTCAAATCCGAATAGGCACAAGGTAAACGCTGTTGTTTTTTTTGACTTGCATTTGCGAATGATTCTCAATACAATAACTGCCACATCGTTCCTTCCGTCACCTCCCCGCCCATGAAATCATCGTTCTTCATTCCATCGCTGTATGTCCTTTTCACCGCGTTCAGCCTGCCTGCCGTGGCGCAGGAAAAAGCCCTCAATCTTTACTCTGCCCGGCACTACCAGACCGACGAGGCGCTTTACGCCAACTTCACTCGGCAGACCGGTATCAAGATCAACCGGATAGAGGCCAAGGAGGATGAACTCCTCGAGCGCATCCGCAACGAGGGCGCGAAGAGTCCGGCGGATGTCTTCATCACTGTTGACGCTGCACGCCTCGCAAAGGCAGACGAACTCGGGCTGTTTGCCCCGGTCAAGTCGAAACTCCTGGAAGAACGGATTCCGCGCAACCTGCGTAGTCCGGATTGGTTTGCCTTCTCCACGCGAGCACGGGTGATCATCGCCAATCGCGAGTTGGTCAAGGTCGAGGATGTACAGAATTACGAAGACCTTGCGAGCCCGAAGCTCAAAGGCAAGGTGTGCTCGCGATCGGGCAGTCACCCCTATAACCTTTCCCTGATGTCCGCACTGATTGCCCACCTGGGAGAAGCCAAGGCGGAAGATTGGGCTCGCGGCGTCGTCGCGAACTTCGCCCGCGCGCCCAAGGGGGGAGATACCGACCAGATCAAGTCCGTCGCTGCCGGCGAGTGCGGTGTGGCAGTTTCGAATACCTATTATCTGGCTCGCCTGTTGCGCTCCGAAAAGCCTGAAGACCGCAAACTGATGGAACGCATCGCCATCGTCTGGCCGAACCAGAAAAGCTATGGCGCCCACATCAACGTATCCGGCGGCGGTATGCTGAAGAGCGCGCCCAACAAGGAATCGGCCCAGCTCTTCCTTGAATACTTGGCTTCCGACGATGCCCAGCGCTACTTCGCCGACGGCAACAACGAGTGGCCGGCCGTTGCTGCCGTCGCGGTCAAGAATCCCGCACTCGATGCGATGGGCAAGTTCAAGGCCGACTCGCTCCCGGTCGCCACCCTGGCAAAGAATTCAGCGGCTGCGCAGCGCATCTACGACCGCGCCGGCTGGAAATAAGGCTTCCTACCGCTCCCGGCATGATGCCGGGAGCCTTCTTCGCCGCATCCCCAGCGCCGACTCTTGGGCACAATTGTTCTCCTTGGCGAAACAAAGTAGTCCTGCCGACTGGTTTCATCCACAGGCAAACCTGCCTATAGTGCCGGCTCACCCACCGCCCATGGAGAGCCCCATGTCGAAACCCGAAATCGCCGCCAAATCACCATTCGCAGTCAATGTCGAAAAGGGCAAGGATTACTACTGGTGCTCCTGCGGCAAGAGCAAGACTCAACCCTTCTGCGACGGCAGCCACAAAGGCTCGGAATTTGCGCCGACCAAGTTTACGGCTGAAGACAGCAAGACGGTTTATTTCTGCGGCTGCAAGCAGAGTGCCAACGGCGTACTCTGCGACGGTAGCCACAAATCCCTTTAGCAGGAACTGACCTGGCTGCGCCCGGCGGAAATCTGTCGGGCCAGCAGGATGATGGGTAGCAAACCGACGACAACGATCGCCAGAGCGGCAGTCGACGCTTCGGCCAATCGCTCATCCGCTGCAAGCGTAAAGGTTTGCGTCGCCAGAGTATCGAAATTGAAGGGACGCATCACCAGAGTTGCCGGCAGTTCCTTCATTACATCGACGAACACCAGTAGAGCTGCCGTCAGCAGGCTCCCGCGCAGCAGCGGCAGATGCACCCGATGCAAGGTCTCGACCGGCCCGCTGCCGAGACTGCGGGCAGCCGCTTCCATGCTAGGCGTGATACGTGCCAACCCGGCCTCGACAGATTGCAGGGCAATGGCCAGAAAGCGCGCCAGATAGGCGTAAACCAGCGCGGCAATGCCGCCGGTAAGGATCAGGCCCGGGTTGGCGCCCCCCAGGTGCTGCCAGGTATCGGCCAGCCAATGGTCCAGGCGGGTCACGGGAATCAGCACACCGACGGCAATCACCGAGCCGGGCACCGCATAGCCCAGCCCGACCACCCGCCCCGCGAGAACAGACAACCTTCGCCCATCGCGGGCAGCGAATCCGAGCAGCAGTGCCATCAGCGCCGCCACAATGGCGGCGACCGTAGCAAGCACAAGACTGTTTCGCGCCAGCAAAAGGAAGCGACCGGAGCCCCCTGCATCGGTCTCGACTTCGCCCATGGCAAGGCGTATCAGCAAGACTGCCGGCAGCGCAAAGCCGACCACGACGGGAATCGCGCAGCCGATCTGCGCGAGCCAGGCATGGCCACCGGTCAAAACCTGGCGCACCGCGCGGCGGCGACCGCTGCTGTCGTGATAGCGCGCCCGCCCGCGACTGATGCGTTCCAGAAGGATCAGCAACGCGACAAAACCCAGCAGCGCCGCAGATAGCTGTGCCGCCGCGACGCGATCACCTAAGGAGAACCACGCGCGATAGATGCCGGTGGTGAACGTCTGAACCGCAAAGTAGGCCACGGTGCCGTAGTCCGCCAGCGTCTCCATCAAGGCCAGGGCCATGCCGGCGGCGATCGCCGGGCGCGCCAGCGGAATCGAGATGCGCCAGAAGCCCTGCCAGGGATTCAGGCCGAGC
>JALHNN010000257.1 GCA_022843505.1 Sulfuritalea sp. | reverse complement strand
CGGCGTGGCACAAGGCGCTGTTCAACATCTGTGACGGGTCGATTCAGGCGATCAATCAGCTGCTCTTGACGCTCTTTCCGAACCGTGGGAATTGCTATGTCACGGACGGACTCGACATGACCATGACGTACAGTTTCCAGTTCGTGTTGACGCCTGCGGAATACGCCATGGTGCTCAACTCCGGTGTGCTGCCGCGTCCATGCGGAGTGACCGCGACGATCGTGCAAGGGATTCCGATATGATCGCCAGAATCGTTGCCTTCCTGCTTGCCCTCGTCGTTCCGGCCGCAGCGCTGGACGACGCGTCCATTCCGGTGAAGGTGCCGATCCCGTGGGGCACGTCGGCGCCCGGCGGCCAGATCACGACGCCTATTCCGCAGCCGTCGCAACAAGGCATCGCGCCGGGCCGCGCGTCATGGACGGATGGATTCCCGCCTCTGACGTTTTCCCCCATCGCGGCTGGCGGCATTCCGCCAAGCGGCGCCGACTTCAACGGCGTCTTTAATCAGATGTCGCAGTGGATTCGCTGGTACAACGCCGGCGCGCCGATCTTCCATGACCCGACGTTTCAGACGGCGATAGGCGGCTATCCCAAGGGGGCCATCGTCGCGCATGCCACGGACGTGGGGTGCTATTGGATTTCGGAGGGAAATAACAACGTCAGCACGCCGGGTCAGGCGGGTGCCACGTGGCTCAACTCGTGCAAGGCGCCGCGGGGCCGAACGTTTCTGACGCCGACGCCGGGCCTGGAAAACCCTCCCTATCGCCTGTTTTACGTCAACGCATCGACCGGGGCAGACGCCAACAATTGCGAGGCCGAGGTTCAGGTTGTCGGGACGTTGACCGGGCCATGCCTGACGATTCAGCGGGCCGTCGACAACGTAAAGCAGAACTACGACTCCAACTGTGTTCAGCCGTGGATTTACGTCGCGCCCGGCTCGTATACGGGATGGAGCGATTATGCGCCGCAGACCGGATGTCAGCCGTCATTGACCGGCGGCGGCCCGATGATTGTCGCCGGGTATCGCCCCGGCATCGCTTGCGCCGACACCAACGTGATCGTGACCATGAGGCCGCCGCCAGCCACGGCGGCCGTCTCCTACGACGGCAACGCCACGGGAGTGGTGTTGTGCATGACCCTGAATGCGCCGAGCGGCACCGCGATCTACGCGACGAACGGCGCCATTATGGAGGTTGGCCTACTGCGGTTTGGCACTGCGACGACCAGCATGCTCGCGGACACGAACGGGACCATCATCGCCACGTCGACGCTGAAATGGGCACAGGGCGCGATTCAGGGGCTTTGGGCCAAGGAAAAGGGAATCCTGAAAGTCGTTCCGGGTGTGTCGATCCAGTTCGACGCGGGCATCGGCTTTTCGCCCTATTTCATCTTTGCGGGTGACGGCGGCGTCGTGAACTTCCCCGTCAATAGCCTGTCGTTTGTCGGCGCTCCGATCGCGACGACCAAGTGCGGCGTGAACTACGGCGGACTGGTCATCAGCGGCAATCCGACGGGCATTCCGGGCACGAACGCGTGCGTTGTGGACGCCGCGACTTACGGTCTTCTGCGATGAGGCCAGCCATGCACCGATTGCGCTCTTTTGTCATTGCTGCGGCGATCGCCGCCTCCGGTCACGCATTCGGGCAGAGCAGTCCGGGCCTCGTGCATGGTCAGGTGCCGACGGCGGGACAGTGGAACTCCTACTTTGCCGATAAGCAGGACTATCTTGGCGCGCGACCGTGCCTTGAGACCGGATGCGTGTTTTCCGGACCGATCATCACGGCGGCATCCTCGACCATCAACGCCGGCCTTCGCATCACTCCCGGTGTAGCGCCGACGCTCCCGACGAACGGCGATATCTGGACCACGTCCGCTGGTGTCTATGTTCGCATCAATGGAACCACGGTCGGCCCGCTCACCGGGCCTTCCGCCGGATCGTTCGCGGCGACGAGCCCGATCACGGTGTCGTTTCCGTCCAGCGTAGTCACCTACGCCTTCGACTTCTCGGTGGCCAATACCTGGACGGGAACGCAGACGTTCGAAAATCAGGATATTCGCCTTCTCGGGTCGTCGACCGGCTATACGATTTTCACGTCCGCCAACGCTGGCGCATCGAATTACGTGATGACGTTTCCGGCCAACTCCGGGACCGTTGCGCAATTGAACTTGGCGCAAACCTGGACGGCCGATCAGTCGTTCGGAGTCGTGTCGGCAACTTCGGCGGCGCTGGGCGGATGCACCATCGGCGGGAGCGTGCTTTGCACGACCGGCACGTCCGAGTTCGGCGGCTTGGTGACGGTTACGTCGTCGTCGTCGTCGGCTTTTGCTGTTGGCCGCACCGGCACGACCGATTCCGCGTTCAAGGTCGACGCATCCGTCGGGTCGGCTGCAACGGGTGTTTTGATCACGGGCCGCGCTGCGGCGGCGGGGGCCAGCATTTCCGCGATCTCGTCGGCGGTTAACGAGGGCCTGACCATCGACGCCAAGGGGTCGGGACTGATCACGTTGGGGGGCACGTCGACCGGCAACGTGGTTCTGACGCGGCGCACGTCATTTAGCCAAGAGGCGGTGCTCAGCGGCATTCTCGGTCCGGCGGCGGATTCGACGACGGCCATTCGCGTGACGCGCGCCGACTTGTCGACGGCTATCATCACGGTGGACTCGACCAATAGCCGCGTCGGTATCAACAAGACGCCGGGCGCATTCGATCTCGATGCGAACGGCGCGGTGAATGTCGGTGGCGTGCTGACATTCGGGACGCTGTCGGCAACGAGCTTGTCGTCCAGCACATCGACGATCACCGGCCTAACCGTTAACAACTCTCCAAGCGCGGCGAACGATTATCTGCTGTACTATTCGGCGGCGGACGGCGCGATCAGGCGGTGCACGATCGGGGCGTGCTCGTCGGCCGGTGCCTCTGGCGTTTCGTCGCTCAATGCCTTGACCGGCGCGCTGACCGTAGCGGCGGGCACCGGAATCAGCGTCACGACTTCGACGCCGAACATCACGGTGGCGCTGTCGTCGGCGCGGCAAACCCTGCCCACGGTCAGCAAATGCACCACGTCGGGGACGGGGTGCTCGAACGGCGGGTTTGGCGGTGCGGGCACGTATACGACGCCAGCCAATGTGTTGTGGATCGAAGTCTATATGTGGGGCGCTGGCGGCGGCGGCGGCGGCGCGGCCGGAGGCACCGTTGCGGCGGCGACCGGCGGGGGCGGCGGGGCGTTCGTCTACCACGTCATCAATAGCCCGGCCGCCACCTATACCTATGCGGTCGGGGCGGCTGGCGCGGGGGGCGCGGCCGGTGCCAACAATGGTTCCGCCGGGGGCAACACTTGTTGGAACACCAGCGGCGCGGCTTGCACGTCTCCCGTTTATCAGGCCAACGGCGGGGCTGGGGGCGTCGGACAGGCGACCATCACGGCGGGGTGCTCCATATCAGGGGCGGCCGGTGGCGGCACAGCGGGCTCCGGCACGCCCGTCAGGGCGGTACAGGGCGGTCCGGGGCAGTTCGGCTGCGCCCAGAGCGGCGTGATGGCGGTGGGAGGCAACGGCGGCAATGCTCCCAACGGCGGCGGCGGCGGCGTGGGCAGCAACGTTTCGTCCGGGGCGGTCGGAGCCGCGCCGGGCGGCGGCGGGTCCGGCGCAGGAGCTGGCGGGTCGGGCGTGGCCGGATCGAACGGCGCGGTCGGCGCAATCATCGTGATCGAGCATTACGGATCATAAAAGGAGGTCGCGTCATGTCCAGCCTTGTCAATCTGATCCGAACGGGCGGCCTGATCAAGCGCGGCGATCCGGACGGGGCCGATGTCCTCGCGCTGCAGGTGGCGCTCAACGCGGCCGGCTATCGGGTGGCGACGGACTCGGTGTTCGGGCCGCGAACCGACATGGTCGTGCGGCAGTTTCAGCGCCAGCACGGACTCAAAGCCGACGGCATTGTCGGCGAGAAAACGGCGGCTTTGCTTGACCGGCCGCATCCCGACTTGGTCAAGGGCGCCAAGCCGCTGCAGACGGCAGGCTGGCCGCACGACGACACGGCAAGCCTTCTCGCCTTCTACGGCGCGCCATGGGCCGATGACGGACTGCTGACGCGCGTCGATGTGCCGTTCTCCATGACATATGAGGGCAATGTCGTAAGGAAGGTTCGCATTCATCGCCGGTGCGCCGATGCTCTAACCACGGCCTTCGACCTGATTGCCAAGGCGGCGCGCGGCAAGCCGAGCGTGCTGCGGCATGTCTCGATTTTCTCGGGCACCTATAATAATCGCCCCATCCGCGGATCGTCGCGCAAGTCGACGCATGCCTTCGGCGCGGCGATCGATTTCGATGCGCCGAACCTTCCGCTTGGCATCCGCGGCGTCACGTCGGCCGACATGCCGCAGGAAGTCGTTAATGCGTTCAGGGTGACGGGCGCGGTTTGGGGCGGCGACTTTGTCGGCCGCAAAGACCCGATGCATTTTCAGTATGCGAACCCGTAAGGAGCCGCCATGAAAGCCGCCGTTGCCATTGCTGTTCTTGCCGCGCTGATCGCCGGGGGCGCGTCTGGGCGCGAGCGGCTGACGGAGACGACCAGGCACTTCTACGCCGCGCCTGATGGCAACGACGCGAACGATTGCCGCGAGGCAACGCCGTGCCGCCAGCCGCAGCGGGTCATCGACGAGATCAAAAATAACTATGACTTAAACTGCGTGCAGCCGCGCATCTGGCTGCGGCCGGTGCGGGACGCGCAGGGGAACTTTGTCTCGCCGGGCGTGTACGAAGGCTTCGAGGACTACGGACAAGCAGTCGGGTGCCAGCGCCACGGCGGCGGCCCGATTATTATCGGCGGAGATTGCGGG
>JALHNN010000256.1:1337-4839 GCA_022843505.1 Sulfuritalea sp. | reverse complement strand
GCAAGGGCCTTGCGGACACGGCGCTGAAGACAGCGAACTCCGGTTACCTGACCCGCCGCCTGGTCGACGTGACGCAGGACCTCGTCGTCATCGAAGATGATTGCGGGACCCAGAGCGGATTTGCCATGAAGGCGCTGGTCGAGGGCGGTGAAGTCATTGAGCCGCTGCGCGAGCGTATCCTTGGCCGAGTCGTGACGAACGACGTGATTCATCCCGATACCCAGGAAGTCCTGTTTGCTGCGGGTGCCCTGCTCGACGAAGACGCGGTCGACGTCATCGAGGCGCTCGACATCGACGAGGTCCGGGTGCGCAGTGCGCTTACCTGCGAAACCCGCTACGGGCTGTGCGCCAAGTGCTATGGCCGCGATCTGGGCCGTGGTTCGCTGGTAAATGCCGGTGAGGCGGTCGGCGTTATCGCAGCGCAGTCAATCGGCGAGCCTGGAACCCAGCTGACGATGCGTACCTTCCACGTCGGCGGCGCGGCATCGCGTTCCGCGGCCCAGAGCAGTATTGAGGCCAAGAGCGGCGGCGTGATTCGCTTCACCGCGACGATGCGCTATGTCACCAATCCGAAAAACGAGAAGATCGTTATTTCGCGTTCCGGTGAAGTCATGGTCACCGACGACAACGGACGCGAGCGGGAGCGGCACAAGGTTCCCTACGGAGCCACCCTCCTGGCGGACGATGGCAAGGCGGTGAAGGCCGGCGCCCAGCTGGCGACATGGGATCCGCATACGCGGCCCATCGTTACCGAGTATGCCGGCACGGTGAAGTTCGAGAACGTGGAAAAGAACGCCACGGTCGCCGAGCAGATGGATGAAGTCACCGGTCTCTCGACCCTCGTGGTCATTGACCCCAAGCGTGGAGCCAAGGCTTCCAAGGGAGTCCGTCCGCAAGTAAAACTGATCGACCAGAATGGCGAGGAGGTTAAGATTCATGGTACCGATCATGTGGTGACCATCACCTTCCAGGTCGGCTCGCTGATCACCGTGAAGGATGGCCAGCCGGTCGCCGTGGGTGACATCCTGGCGCGTATCCCGCGCGAGTCGTCGAAGACCCGCGACATCACCGGCGGCCTGCCGCGCGTTGCCGAGCTTTTCGAGGCGCGGATTCCCAAGGACGCCGGCGTGCTGGCCGAAGTCACCGGCACAGTTTCCTTCGGCAAGGACACCAAGGGCAAGCAGCGCCTGGTGATCACTGAACCGGATGGTACGGCCCACGAGTACCTGATCACCAAGGACAAGCATGTCATGGCCCACGACGGCCAGGTGGTGAACAAGGGCGAGGTCATTGTCGATGGCCCGGCTGATCCCCACGACATCCTGCGCCTCAAGGGCGTCGAGGAACTCGCGCGTTACATCATCGACGAAGTGCAGGACGTCTATCGGTTGCAGGGCGTCAAGATCAACGACAAGCACATCGAAGTGATCGTGCGCCAGATGTTGCGCCGTGTCGTGGTCACCCACCCCGGCGATTCCAATTTCATCAAGGAAGAGCAGGTCGAGCGGGCCAACGTGCTGGACGAGAACGACAAGCTGATTGCCGCCGGCAAGACGCCTGCGCAGTATGATTTTATGCTGCACGGCATCACCAAGGCCAGCCTGTCGACCGACTCCTTCATTTCCGCCGCGTCGTTCCAGGAGACCACCCGGGTCCTTACCGAGGCGGCGATCATGGGCAAGCGCGACGAGTTGCGCGGCCTGAAGGAGAACGTGATCGTCGGTCGACTGATTCCGGCGGGTACCGGGATGGCGTATCACCGTACCCGGCGGCTACAGTCCGCCGGTGGAGCCGAGGCACAGAGCCTGTTCGACCTGCCGGCTGCTGACGAGGCAGCCCCCGTGGCTGCCGAGGACAGTCAGACAGGTTGACGCTGGACTGCCGCCACTCTATAATCCGGCCTCTTTGCCCCTGAAGGGGCCGATTTTTCTTAAATTTCAAAGCGTTTCGCACCGCATTCAGGAATACCACATGCCCACCATCAATCAGCTAGTGCGTAAGGGACGGCAGGCGCCGATCTCTAAGAGCAAGGTTCCCGCACTCGGTAACAGCCCGGCGCGCCGCGGTGTTTGCACCCGCGTGTACACCACCACCCCGAAGAAGCCGAACTCTGCATTGCGCAAGGTTGCCAAGGTGAGGCTGACAAATGGCTTCGAGGTTATTTCCTACATCGGCGGCGAAGGACACAACCTGCAGGAGCACTCTGTGGTCCTGATTCGCGGTGGCCGCGTCAAGGATTTGCCTGGCGTTCGCTATCACATCGTCCGCGGCAGCCTGGATACCCAGGGCGTCAAGGATCGGAAACAGAGCCGCTCGAAGTACGGCGCCAAGCGGCCGAAAGCCGCCTGAGGACTTAAGGAGATACCATGCCACGTCGTCGTGAAGTACCCAAGCGCGATATCCTGCCCGATCCCAAGTTCGGCAGCGTCGACCTTTCGAAGTTCGTCAATGTGCTGATGGACAGCGGCAAGAAGTCCGTCGCCGAACGCATCATCTATGGCGCCTTCGCCCAGATCCAGACCAAGAGCGGCAAGGATCCGCTGGAAGTGTTCTCGCTGGCGGTGAGCAATGTCAAGCCCCTGGTCGAGGTCAAGAGCCGTCGCGTCGGCGGCGCCAACTACCAGGTTCCCGTTGAGGTTCGCCCGGCGCGTCGTATGGCTCTTTCCATGCGCTGGCTGCGCGAGGCCGCCCGCAAGCGCTCGGAAAAGTCAATGGGCCAGCGCCTTGCCGCCGAATTGCTCGAAGCATCCGAGGGGCGTGGTGCGGCGATGAAAAAGCGGGAAGAGGTTCACCGTATGGCTGAGGCCAACAAGGCGTTCTCGCATTTCCGTTTCTAAGCAGTAGCGTGTCTCGCCGGTTTCCGGCGAGGCTTCCGTTTTTCGTCCGCCGCCCTGTCGCTTCGCTCTGCGAGGCGTCATGGCGGTTTGGTTTAGATAAGGCAGGTAAATCAAGTGGCCCGCAAGACTCCCATCGAGCGCTATCGCAATATCGGCATCTCGGCGCATATCGACGCCGGCAAGACCACCACCACCGAGCGCATCCTGTTTTACACCGGCGTCAATCACAAGATTGGCGAGGTGCATGACGGCGCAGCCACCATGGACTGGATGGAGCAGGAGCAGGAGCGCGGCATCACCATTACCTCGGCGGCCACGACCTGCTTCTGGAAGGGCATGGCGGGCAATTTTCCCGAGCACCGCATCAACATCATCGATACCCCGGGCCACGTCGACTTCACCATCGAGGTCGAGCGCTCGATGCGCGTGCTCGACGGTGCCTGCATGGTTTATTGTGCCGTGGGTGGAGTTCAGCCGCAGTCCGAGACCGTGTGGCGCCAGGCCAACAAATACGGCGTCCCCCGCCTCGCGTTTGTGAACAAGATGGACCGCCAGGGTGCCGACTTCTTCAAGGTGCATGACCAGATGCGGCTGCGCCTGAAGGCCAACCCGATTCCTTTGCAGGTGCCGATCGGTGCCGAGGAGAAGTTCGAGGGCGTTGTTGA
>JALHNN010000256.1:631-1327 GCA_022843505.1 Sulfuritalea sp. | reverse complement strand
AACCAAGTTCACCTATGGCGATATCCCGGCTGACCTGGTCGACACCTGCAATGAATGGCGCGAGAAGATGGTCGAGGCGGCGGCCGAGGCTACCGAGGAATTGATGAACAAATACCTCGAGACGGGCGCACTGACCGAGGAGGAGATCAAGACCGGCCTGCGTTCGCGCACGCTCAATGCCGAAATCGTGCCGATGCTGTGCGGCTCGGCCTTCAAGAACAAAGGCGTGCAGGCCATGCTCGACGCCGTGGTCGAACTCCTGCCGGCACCGACCGATATTCCGCCGGTTGAAGGCATCCTGGAGAACGAAACCGAAGGGCACCGTGGCGCGAACGATACCGATCCGTTTGCGGCGCTTGCTTTCAAGATCATGACCGACCCCTATGTTGGTCAGCTGACATTCTTCCGCGTTTATTCGGGAACGGTAAAGACGGGCGACACCATCTTCAATCCGATCAAGGGCCGCAAGGAACGCCTCGGCCGGATTCTGCAGATGCACGCAAACCAGCGCGAGGAAATCAAGGAAGTCTTCGCCGGTGATATTGCTGCCGCCGTTGGCCTGAAGGAGGCGACCACGGGCGAGACCTTGTGCGATCCCGCCAACGTCATCACGCTGGAGCGCATGGTTTTCCCGGAGCCGGTTATCCACGTTGCCGTCGAGCCGAAAACCAAGGCCGACCAGGAAAAAATGGGCAT
>JALHNN010000256.1:0-621 GCA_022843505.1 Sulfuritalea sp. | reverse complement strand
TTGCCCTCAATCGCCTGGCCCAGGAAGATCCTTCGTTCCGCGTGCGTACCGACGAGGAGTCCGGCCAGACCATCATTTCCGGCATGGGCGAACTTCACCTCGAGATCCTGGTTGATCGCATGAAGCGCGAGTTCGGTGTTGAAGCCAACGTCGGCGCGCCGCAGGTCGCCTACCGCGAAGCCGTGCGCAAGTCCGTCGAACAGGAGGGCAAGTTTGTCAAACAGTCCGGCGGCCGTGGCCAGTATGGTCATGTCTGGATCAAGCTGGAGCCGAACGAAGCCGGCAAGGGATTTGAGTTCGTCGACATGATCAAGGGCGGGTCGGTGCCGCGCGAGTTCATTCCCGCGGTGGAAAAAGGCCTCATCGACACATTGCCGAACGGTGTGTTGGCCGGATTCCCGGTGGTCGACGTCAAGGTCACGCTTTTCGACGGTTCCTACCACGACGTGGACTCGAACGAAAACGCGTTCAAGATGGCTGCGTCGATGGCCTTCAAGGATGCCATGCGCAAGGCCAGCCCGGTACTGCTGGAGCCCATGATGGCGGTTGAAGTCGAGACGCCCGAGGATTACATGGGCAACGTCATGGGCGACCTCTCCGGTCGGCGCGGCATTGTGCACG
>JALHNN010000255.1 GCA_022843505.1 Sulfuritalea sp. | reverse complement strand
CCCTACGGCGTGGCGCCGCCGCGCGAGGATGTCGGGCGCTGGATCGCCGCGCGCGAGGCGCGCTGGGACGAGATGGCGGCAAACGATTTCGTCACGCTGCCGGTGGCCGGAGGTGAATTCGATCCCTTCGCGGCCGAGGCGGTGAATGCGGCCCTGGCCGGCAGTGGGCTGGTTTATGGCGCCGGGATCGGGCGCTTCCACAAGCCGCATTTCTTCCTCGGCGAACTGGCGAAGGACGAGCGGCGCGGCGAGGCGCGCCTCCTGGTCTGCGGCTGCGAATACGCGCGCGACGCGGCGGCGATCCCCGCCGCCGCGCAGGGCAACACCGTCATCGTGCGGCGCGAGGCGCTGCGCCAGTGGCTGTGGGAAAAGGCCGACGGCTGGAACGTCAAGCAGCAGGACGGCGCGCTGAAATCCGCGCTGCTGGCTTACGGCTTCGATGTCGATCCGCAGGCCGCGATCGAGCGCATGACGGAAGGCGAGATCGAGACCCTGGTGCTGCACGAGGAGGGGGAACTGGCGGCGGCAAGGATGCTGGGTCCCGCCTGGCCGGAAAAGCTTGCCGGGCTGCGCGGCAAGCGCGCCGAGATCTTCGCCCGCGCCGTCAAGGACAACCTCGCCGATTGCCTGACGACGCTGCCGGTGCTGTCGGCACGGGCGGGCGCGGATTCGCTGCACTTCTGGTTCGCCACCTTCGACGGCCTGCGCCGCGAGATGTTTCCGCGGCTGGTCGCGGCCTACGGAGCAAGAGTCGGCGCCGGCGATACGGCGATTTCGACGGCCGCGAGCGCCGGCGCCGTGCATTTCCTTGCCCTTGGCCGGCGCCTGCTGGCGCTGGACGAAGACGCCATCGAGGCCCTGTCGCACGCGCCGGGAACCGTCGCCTTGTAGCACCCCTCCCTCCCGGCGGGTCATTGCCCTTCGATCTGCCGCATCCTGCGGGATACCGTCTCTGCCCCTGGGGTGCAGAGACATATAATCGGGCCATGCCCCGTTTTGCCGCGAACCTGTCATTCCTGTTCACGGAGCGCCCCTTCCTGGAACGCTTCGGCGCGGCGCGGGGCGCGGGCTTTGCCGGCGTCGAGTTCCATTTCCCCTATGCCTTCGACCGGGCGGCCCTGGCCGAGGTGGTACTGACTTCGGGTCTCGACGTGGTCCTGTTCAATTTGCCCGCCGGCGATTGGGCGGCCGGCGAGCGTGGGCTGGCCTGCCATCCGCGGCGCATTGCCGAGTTCCAGGACGGCGTCGGCCTCGCCATCGAGTACGCGAAGCTGCTGGGTTGCCCGCGCGTGAACTGCCAGGCCGGCATTGCTCCGCCGGAAGTCGCCGTCGAGAAAGCACGCGAGACCCTGGCCGAGAACCTGCGCTTTGCCGCCGCCGTGACACAGCGCGCCGGCATCGAACTGCTGGTCGAACCGCTCAACACGCGCGATACCCCGGGATTCTTCCTGTCCACCAGCAAGGCCGCGCTGGTCCTGATCGAGCAGGTCGGGCATGCCAACCTCAAACTGCAGTACGACATCTACCACGCGCAGGTCATGGAAGGCGACCTGGCGCAGACCCTGCAGCGAGAACTGGCGCGCATCGGCCACATCCAGCTCGCCGACAATCCTGGGCGCCATGAGCCGGGGACCGGCGAGATCAATTTCCCCTTCCTGCTGGATCACCTCGACCGCATCGGCTATGCCGGCTGGGTCGGCTGCGAATACCAGCCGAGCACCACGACCGAAGCCAGCTTCAACTGGATGAAGGCCTGGAAATGAGTGCCGTCCGCAGGGCCGCCCCAAGGACGGCACCGGGTATCAAGTGGAGCGAACGCAGTTCGCGAACCATCGTCACCCCCTTCCGGGGGAAGGGGGCGGGGGGAAGGCCGTGACATACCTGCACCAGCGCGCCCTGTTGCGCGATCTGTTCGATGCCGCCGTCGGCGCCGCCGACCCCGCGCATTGCCTCGCCTCCTGGCTGCCCGATCCGCCCAGGGGGCGCACGGTGGTCGTCGGCGCCGGCAAGGGCGCCGCCGCCATGGCGCGCGCCGTCGAGACCCACTGGCGCGGCGATGCCGACCGGCTTTCGGGTCTCGTCGTCACGCGCTACGGCCATGGCATGCCGACCGGCCGCATCGAAGTCGTCGAAGCTTCGCACCCGACACCCGATGCCGCCGGACAGAAGGCGGCGCAACGCCTTCTCGACGCCGTGCGGGGATTGACGGCGGACGACCTGGTGCTGGTGCTGCTCTCGGGCGGCGGCTCGGCCCTGCTGGCCGCGCCCATGCCCGGCATCACGCTCGATGAAAAGCGCGCCGTCACCAGGGCGCTGCTGGCCTGCGGCGCCAACATCGCCGAGATCAACTGCGTGCGCAAGCACCTCTCGACCATCAAGGGCGGACGCCTGGCCCTGGCCGCGGCGCCGGCGCGCGTTGTCACCCTGGCGATTTCCGACGTGCCGGGAGACGACCTCTCGACCATCGCCTCGGGGCCGACGGTGCCCGATCCGACCACCTGCGCCGATGCGCTGGAGATCGTCGATCGCTACGGCATCATCCTGCCGGGCGCGGCGCGCGCGGCGCTGGAAAGCGGTGCGGCCGAATCCCCCAAACCGGCGGATGCCGGCTTTGCCCGCTGCGAATCGCACATCATCGCCACGGCCCAGGGTTCGCTCGCCGCCGCCGCCGAACAGGCGCGCGGTCGCGGGCTGACGCCGCTGGTGTTGGGCGACGCCATCGAAGGCGAGGCGCGCGAAGCGGCGCGCGTGCTGGGCGGCATCGCCCTGTCCTGCGCGGCGCACGGCACGCCCCTGCGCGGACCCTGCGTGCTGCTCTCGGGCGGCGAAACCACGGTCACCGTAAATGGACGCGGGCGTGGCGGACGCAACCTCGAATTCCTGCTCGGCCTCACGCTGGCGCTGAATGGCCATGCCCGCATCCATGCCATTGCCGGCGACACCGACGGCATCGACGGCTCGGAAGACAATGCCGGGGCGCTGCTGCTGCCGGATACCCCGGCGCGGGCGGCGGCGGAAGGAATTGATTTGCGCGCCCGGCTCGCCGACAATGACGCCTACGGCGTGTTCTCCGCGCTCGGCGACCTCGTGGTCACCGGGCCGACGCGCACCAACGTCAATGATTTCAGGGCCATCCTGATCGAAGCGGAAGACCAGCCATGAACCAGCGAGAACACTCTGCCGACGTCGCCCAGGATTTTTCCGGCATCGATCGCGCCGCACTGGTCGCCGAACTGGCGCGCCACCTGCCGGCTTCCTCGCTGCTGCACGTCGAGGAAGACCTCAAGCCCTATGAATGCGACGGGCTCTCCGCCTATCGCCAACTGCCGGTGGCGGTCGCCCTGCCGGAGACCGAGGCGCAGGTCATCGCCGTGCTCAAGGCCTGCGCCGCCGCCGGCGTGCCCATCGTGCCGCGCGGCGCCGGCACCGGTTTGTCGGCCGGCGCGCTGCCGCATCCGCAGGGTGTGGTGCTGAGCCTGGCGAAAATGAAGCGCATCCTCCACGTAGACCCCGTGGCGCGCGTCGCGGTGGTCCAGCCCGGCGTGCGCAACCTCTCGATATCGGAGGCCGCGGCGCCGCTCGGGCTCTATTACGCCCCGGATCCGAGTTCGCAGATCGCCTGTTCCATCGGCGGCAACGTCGCCGAGAATTCCGGCGGCGTGCATTGCCTGAAGTACGGCCTGACGCTGCACAACGTGCTGCGCGTGCGCGCCGTGCTAATGAACGGCGAGGTCATCGAACTCGGCAACCACGCGCTCGATGCCCCGGGCTACGACCTGCTGGCGCTGGCCATCGGTTCCGAGGGCATGCTGGCCATCGTCACCGAAGTCACGGTCAAGCTGGTGCCCAAGCCGGAGCTGGCGCAGGTGATCATGGCCAGCTTCGACGACGTCATGAAGGCGGGCGAGGCCGTGGCCGCGGTGATCGCCGCCGGCATCATCCCGGCCGGGCTGGAGATGATGGACAAGCCGGCCACCGCCGCCGTCGAACCCTATGTCAAGGCCGGCTACGACCTGAATGCCGAGGCCATACTGCTGTGCGAATCCGACGGCACGGCCGAGGAGGTGGCCGAGGAAATCGGCCGCATGAAGGCGGTGCTGGAAACCAGCGGCGCCACCGAGATCCGCGTCTCGACCTCGGAGGCCGAGCGCCTGCGTTTCTGGGCCGGGCGCAAGGCGGCCTTCCCCGCCGCCGGCCGCATCTCGCCGGACTACTACTGCATGGACGGCACCATCCCGAGGAAGCGCCTGGGCGAAATGCTGACGGCGATCACAGCCATGGAAAAGAAATACGGCCTGCGCTGCATCAACGTCTTCCACGCGGGAGACGGCAACCTGCATCCGCTGATCCTCTACGACGCCAACGTGCCCGGCGAACTCGAGCGCACCGAGGCCTTCGGCGCCGAGATCCTCAAGCTGTCGGTGGACCTCGGCGGCACCATCACCGGCGAGCACGGCGTCGGTTACGAGAAGATCAATTCCATGTGCGACCAGTTCGGCACTGACGAGCTGCGCCTGTTCCATGCGGTCAAGCGCGCTTTCGACCCGCAGGGCCTGCTGAACCCGGAGAAGGGCATCCCGACGCTGCATCGCTGCGCCGAGTTCGGCCGCATGCATGTGCATGGCGGCAACCTCAAGTTCCCCGAGCTGGAGCGGCTGTGAGCAGCGAGGACCCGGTCGAAACCTTCCGCGCCCGCATCCTCGAGCGCAAGCCGCTGCGCATCCGCGGTGGCGGCAGCAAGGATTTTTACGGCGGCGTTGCCACCGGCGAGCTGCTCGATACGCGCAGCCACGCCGGCATCGTCAATTACGAGCCGACCGAACTGGTGGTCACGGCGCGCGGCGGCACGTC
>JALHNN010000254.1 GCA_022843505.1 Sulfuritalea sp. | reverse complement strand
CCCGCGGGCGCCTCGGTAGACGAGGTCATGGTCGAAATCGGCAGCGGCGAGTTTTCTTCCTTCGATCTGCTGCCCACGGCGTGATCCGCCGCTGCGGCGGCCGGGATACGCGGTGTTCGCCGTCGCGCCGGCGCCGTCCCACGGGGATACCGCTTTGCATGACTTTGCGCCATGCCATAATCAAAACATGTACCGCATCCCCCGCGACATCCTGATCGGCTTCCTGCTGGTGTGCGCCGCCGGCTGGTTCCTGATGGGGACGCGCGCCCTGCGCTTTGCCGACCAGGCCTTCTACGACGCTCAGATCGGCTGGCTGCGCGCCAACTCGCCGACGCCCCTGGCCCAGGATGTGGTTGTCATAGGCATCGACGAGGCGGCTTTTGTTTCCATCATCGAACCGGTCGCGCTCTGGCATACGCACCTGGGTACCCTGTTCGCCGGCCTGGCGGCCGCGGAGCCGTCCATCGTCGGCCTGGCCGTGCCCTTGCCGGTGCGCTCCTACGACTTCCTGGTCAAGGACGTCGATGCCGCGCTGATTTCCGGGATCTATCGCTTGAAGAGTGCAGCACCCTTGGTGGTCGGCCAGCCGCGGGGGATCGGCGGCCGGCTGCGGCCCCTGGCGCCGGAACTGCTGGCCGCGATCGGCGAGAAGGACCTCGCGTCGCTGGCGATCTGCGAGGATACCGACGGCGTCGTGCGGCGCATCAACCAGCGCCGCTGCCAGTCGGAAGACAAGCGCGATCCGTTGGCGCTGGCGATGGCCAAGCGACTCGGGCGCCAGGGTTCGCCCAGCGGCATGATCGACTACAGCGTCGGTGGCACCATCGAGTACACGCCCTTCCTCACCGTGCTGGGCTGGATACTGCGCGGCGAAGAAGAACCGCTGAAGAAGCTGGTCAAGGGGCGCGCCGTGGTGGTCGCCAGCCTGCTGCCGACCGAGCCCCGCCATCGCCTGCCGGTGCCGCTGGCGGGCTGGGACCCGGGCAGCCGCACCGAGCCGGGCGCCGTGGTGCATATCCAGGCCCTGCGCTCGCTGCTGGCGCGCGGCCTGATCGAGCGCGCGCCGGAGAACCTGTCCCTGGCCCTGGCCGCGCTGGGGGCGTTGTTCTGGTTCGGGCGCGGCGGCTGGATCAAGGGCCTGGCGCTGCTGCTGGCACTTGCTGCCCTGCTCGGATTCTCCACTTACGCCCTGTGGCAGGGCGACTACCTGCGGGTGGCGAACATCGTCATGGTCATGCTGCTGGCCTACGGCGCACGACTGGCCTGGGAATTCATCCGCCATTTCCGCGAGCGGCAGATGCTGCGCACCATGTTCGCCGGCCACGTCAGCCCGCAGGTGATGCGCGCGCTGCTGGGCGGCGACCTGCAGATCGAGGAGAGCGGCCGCACCCAGGAAGTCACGCTGCTCGCCGTCGGCATCCGCGGCTTTGCCGCGCGCGCCGCGAAGGCCACGCCGCAGGCCATGATCGGGCTGCTCAACCGCTTCCATGCCGTCGCCGGCCTCGCCATCCAGAACGCGGGCGGCGCCGTGGACAAGTATGTCGGCGACGGCCTGACGGCGACCTTCGGCCTGCCGCAGCCGCTGGATGCGCCGCAGCGCAATGCGCTGGAGGCGGCGCAGGACCTGTTGTTGCGGATCGAGCGGCTGAACGCCGAACTGGCCGGCGAAGGCATCGAGCCCTTGCAGGTCGGCATCGGCATCCACAGCGGCGCGGTCCTGGCCGGTTATGTGGGATCCCGCCAGCGTCGCGAATTCTCGGTGATCGGTGATTCCGTCGGCATGGCCAGCCGGCTCCAGGCCATGACCAAGGACAGCGGCCATCCCGTGCTCTGCTCGCAGCCCGTGGCGGCGGCTGTCGGTTTCGGCGGCGGCCTGGTCGAGGTCGCCGCCGCGGGCGCGGAGGCGCCACCCGTCTGGGGCTGGACGCCGCCGCCGCTGCCGGTACCGGGAGGCAAGGCGTGAGGGCCGCCGGCATGGGGGGCCGTTTCGGCGCCTACCTCGCCCTGCTCTGGTTCGCCGGCAGCCGCCAGCGCGAGCTGCGCCGGCCGCTGCTGCGCACCCAGCTGCAACGCCAGATCCATGCCGCGGGGATTGCGGCGCTGCCCATCGTGATCGTCCTCGCGCTGCTCACCGGCGCCGCCGTCAGCACCCAGCTGGCGGCGCTGATCGGTGCCGACAGCGACCTGACCCAGCGCCTGATCTTCCTCGGCCTCTTCTTCGAGCTGGCGCCGCTGCTCTCGGCCCTGGTGGTGGTGGCGCGCAGCAGCGCCGGCATCGCCTCGGAACTGGCGGTGATGAATTTGCACGACGAGTTCACCGCTTTGCGGCGCCTGGGCGTGCCGCCGGAAGACTACCTGCTGCTGCCGCGCATCTTTGGCCTGGCGATCGCGCTGCCGGCCGTCACCGCCTGCTTCCAGGTCTGCGCCTTGGCCAGCGGCTGGCTGGCCACGGCGCTGATCGACGGCCGGCCGCTGCTTGAGGCGGCTGGACATTTCCTCGACTTCGCCAGTCCCTGGCTGGTACTCCTGAGCCTGATAAAGAGTTCCCTGACCGGCGCGGCGATCGGCGTCATCGCCTGCCACCAGGGCAGCAGCGGCGATGCCTCGGCGCGGGCGATCTCGGATGCCGCGATCAAATCCGTCGGCGCGAGCCTGATCGCCGTGTTCGTCATCGACGTGGCGACGGCGGCCGTGGTGTGGGCGCTGCGATGAGCACCGGACTGCTTGCCTCGATCGCCGAACGCCGCCTGCTGCTGCGCGCCGACGGCGTGCCCTGCCTCGACCTGGCGCTCGACGAGGGCGGTCGCCATCGCCTGGTGGTGGAGGACATTCCCGTTGCGCGTCGCGTCGTCGCCAGTCTCGAGGCCTGCCCCGGCGTTGGCGTGCTGACCGCCGCCGGCAGCCTGCCGGGCGCGATAACCGTGGCCGAAAGCCTGGCGCTGGGCTTGCGCTACGGCCAGGTGGAGGGCCACGCCCAGGACGACGAACGTGAAATGGAGGCCGCGCTCTTGCTGTGCGGCCTGGCGCCGCAGCGCATCGCCGTGCTCGGCCGGGAGCAGCCCATGAAGCTGGCGCGACTCGAGCGCTGGGCGATTGGCCTGGCGCGCTGGCTGTTGCGCCCGCCCGAGTTGCTGGTGATCGACCGCCTGTTTGCCGGCCTGACCCGACGCGAGGCCGAGTCGCTGATCGCCACCGAGGCCATCTACCATCGGCGTCATCCGTTTCGCACGGCGCTGTTCGTCGACCTCGACAGCCATGAACTGCCCGAACTGCCCGAATGCCGCAGCGTGACCCATCTTGCGGAGGCCCCATGTCACTCCTGACCCAATACGACGCCGATGCCCGCTCCGTGAAGCGGGTGACGCGCCGCTTCCTGGTCATCGCCGCGCTGGCGACGATCGCCCTGGTGGCGGCGATCTTTGTCCGCCAGGGTCTGTTGCGCCAGACCGTGAGCTACAGTTTCGTTGCCGACAGCGCGCAGGACATTGCCAAGGGCCAGGCGGTGCGCATCGCCGGCTTTCGCGTCGGCTCGGTGACCGAGGTCAATTTGCGCGACGACGGCTCGGTCGCGGTCAGCCTCGAAGTCGACGCAGATCATGTGCGTTTCGTCACCCATGACGCCCGGATCGAGCTGCGCAAGGAGGGGCTGGTCGGTTCGCCGACCCTGGAAATCATGCCCGGACCGGACAAGACGCGCCTCGCCGCGGCGCAGGCGCGCCTGGCGTTTTCGCGCGCCGACGGGCTTGGCGCGCTGGCCAATCAGGTGCGCGACGAATTCGTGCCCATCCTCAAGGACATCAAGGTCATCACCGGCGCGCTGGCGGATCCGCAAAATGGGTTGCCGGGGACCCTGGCCCGGATACGCGCCAGCTCCGAGGCGCTGAACGTCCTGCTCGCCAACGGCAATCGCCAGGTCGATGGCATCGGCGGCGGCGTGGTTCGCGTCCTCGGCAAGGCGGAAGAAGACCTCAAGCACCTCGGCCAGACGCTTGAGGTCGCCAACCAGCGCCTGCCGGGGATGCTCGACCGCACCCAGCAGGTGCTCGACCATGTCGAGAAGATCACCGCCGAAGCCGAGACCAGCGTGCCGCCGGTGTTGCGCGACGGCAGCGCGGTGGCGGCCGACGTGCGCGAAATTGTCAGCGGCGCCAAGCAGACCTGGCCGATCCGTAACATGGTGGACGCGCCGGGACCGGCGACGCTGAAGGCCGACAGCGATCCGCGCGGGGAGGCTGCCCGTGCGCGCTGAACTGCTGTTGGTCATGGCGGCGCTGGCGCTGGCCGGCTGTGCCTCGGAGCCCAGGCCGGTCGATCCGCCGCGCTTGAAAAGCGCGCTCGAAGCCGAGAGCGACGGCGCCAAGCGCTTCCAGCGCGGTGATTTCAAGGCGGCCGAGCGCCGCTTCGCCGCGGCGGCGAAGCTCTTCGCCAGCATCGATGCCGAGGCCGGGAACACGCGCAATCGACTCCACCTCGCCCGCGTCCGCCTCGCGCAGGGCGGTGCCGAAGCCGCCCTGGATCTGCTCGCGGCGCTGCCCGCCGCCGACGCGGCGGCGGTCGAGGTACTGCTGCTCAAGGGTCAGGGCCTGCTGGCGCTGGGACGAGCCGAGGATGCGACGCGGATACTCGCCAGCGCCGCGCAGGCCTGCCCGGACCCGTGCGCCGCCGGCGCCAGCCTGGCCATCCTGCAGGGTCGAGCCGCACTGGCGCGCGGCGACGCGGTGGCGTCGCTGGGCCAGGCCGAGCGCGCCCTGTTATTGCTGCGCGACAGGAACGAGCCCCATGAAACCGGCAACGCCTGGCGCCTGCTGGCCGCGGCGCGGCTGGCGCGCGGTGACCCGGCGGCGCTGGCGGCG
>JALHNN010000253.1 GCA_022843505.1 Sulfuritalea sp. | reverse complement strand
CGGGCGACGTATGGAAGGGGCACCATTGCTGCGTGGTGGTGATGCACGAGCAGGACACCATGGATCCGGCGCGGGCGGCCTGGGCGCAGTCGGTGCACAACGCCATCGTCGCCGCCCAGATCCACCTGGTCGAGAACCGTGCCGCGATGGCCGAGATGCTGTCCAAGGACGGCAAGGGCTACCTGCCCTTCCCGAAGGAGGTCGTCGGTCGCGCGATGATGCTCTACGATATCCCTTATCCCGGCAATGCCGCCGCGATCCGGAACAAGGACTGGGGCATGGATCGCATCAACTTCCAGGGCTGGCCCTACCGCTCGGCCACCGAACTCGTGGTCACCGACCTGAAGAAGACCATGATCACCGGCGATGCCGGCTTCCTCGACAAGCTCGACCCGAAGTTCGTCGCCAACGACTTGGTCAATTACACCTTCATCAAGAAGGCGCTGGATGCCAATCCGAAGTGGAAGAACGACCACAGCGTGCCGAAGTCGGGTGACCCCTTCACCCGCACGGAAGTCGTCGTTCTGTGAGCAATGAGGCCACATCCGGCGCAGCCGCTGCCGCCGGTGTGACCGGAAGCGCCGGCACGCGCTTCGCCCTCGCGGCGTCGCGCGGTGCCGTGAATTTCACGCTCGGGCTCGTCGTCCTGGCGATACTCTGGGGTATCGGCGGCTACCTGATCGCCATCAACCCGCGGACCGCGAATTTCGCCGGCTTCGGTCTGCTGCCGACCCTGCAGGCCTTTCCCGAGCTGTGGAACCACGGCAAGCTGCAGGCCGCGACCTATGCCAGCGGCTACCGCCTTGGAACCGGAATGCTGATCGCGATCATGGTCGGGGTGCCGATCGGCATCATCATGGGGCGGGTCGAGTGGTTCCGCAAGCTGACCCATTCGCCCTTCCAGCTTCTGCGCATGATCAGTCCCCTGTCATGGATGCCGATCGCCGTGTTTGTGTTTGCGGCCTGGGATGATTCGATCATCTTCCTGATCGCCTTTGCCTCCGTGTGGCCGGTGATCTACCAGACCGCGGCAGGATTGTCGAAAGTGGACCCGGCATGGTTCAAGGTTGCGCGCAATCTGGGGGCCACGCCCATCCAGATGCTTACCCAGATCATCCTTCCCGCCATCAGCTTCGACATCGTCACCGGCATTCGTCTCGCGCTCGGTGTTGCCTGGGTCGTACTGGTCCCCGCCGAACTACTGGGCGTGACCTCGGGCCTCGGCTATGCCATCAAGGACGCCCGGGAAACCCTGGCATATGACCACCTGACGGCAATGGTTCTTACCATCGGCGTCATCGGCTATACCCTGGATACCCTTTGTGCCTTGCTGATCAAGAAGTTCAGCTGGCATCGTGGAGACGCATGACATGAGCACCAATGCCGCGGCGATGGCCAATCCGGCGCCACAATCGCGGACTTCGGCGGCCATCGGCGGCGCTGCCGTCGGCATCGGCTACTTCTTTGCTGGCCTGTTGATCCTGATCGGCCTGTGGTGGCTGGTGGTCTATCTGGCGACCAAGAATCCGGCCATGGCGCATTTTGCGAGTTTTGGACCGGTCCCGGCGTTCAAGGCCATCCCCCACATGTGGGAAAGCGGTCTGATACCGAAGGCCCTGGAGAACAGCGGTTACCGCCTCGGCATGGGCCTGCTGATCGCCATCGCCATCGGCGTGCCGATCGGCATCATCATGGGGCGCAACAAGCGCTTCCGCGAATTGTCGAACTCGCCTTTCCAGCTGATGCGCATGATCAGCCCTATGTCCTGGGAGCCGATCGCGGTCATCGTGTTTGCGGGGTGGAACTCGGCCATCGTTTTCCTGATTGCCATTGCTGCGGTCTGGCCGATCATGTTCTCGACGGCCGCAGGATTGTCCAAGGTTGATCCGGCGTGGTTCAAGGTGGCGCGCAATCTTGGCGCCACTCCCTGGCAAATGCTCACCGAAATCATCATTCCGGCGATCGCCTTCGATGTGGTGACGGGCGTCCGACTCGCCGTGGGCGTTGCCTGGATCGTGCTGATACCCGCCGAGTTTCTCGGTGTTACCTCAGGTTTCGGTTACACCATCCAGGACGCTCGCGAGACTCTCGAATACGAAAACCTGATGGCCATGATCCTGGTCATCGGCGCGGTCGGTTACGTGCTCGACAGCCTGTGCATGGTGTTGATCAGGAAATACAGCTGGCACAAGTAGTACACGCTGCGGAAGCGGAATCCCCTGTGCGGGGACCGTTCGACAATTGAAGAAGCGCATCGTGAATTCATTGCGGTGCCCAGGAGGCAAGGAAGAAATGGCGAAAAAGCTGCACATCGTGTGCGTATCCGGCACACGGGAGAAACTACAGATGGCGGCAATGATCGCCTCGGTGGCGGCTGCCACCGGTGACGAGGTTTCAGTCTTCTTCTCGATGAACGCGGTCAAGTACTTCGTCAAGGGCAACAGCGACGAAGCGCCGAATGAAGGCGACTTCGGCCAGCTGATGGGCAAGGGCGTGCCGCCTTTCCGCCAGTTGTTCCAGCACGCGGCCGATCTTGGCGACGCCCAGCTGCTGCCTTGCTCGATGGCGCTGGATCTCCTGAAGATCAGCAAGGACGACCTCGATCCCGCCTTTGGCCCCCCTACCGGCCTGACCAAGTTCCTCAGCGACGCCGAAGGCGCGCAGCTGATGACGTTCTGAAATCCGCCGCAGGGAAACCCGGAAAACCAAGGAGTTCAAAATGAGCGTTACCAAGACCATCGATGCACGCGACACGTTCTGCCCCGGACCGCTGATGGAGCTGATTTCCTACATGAAACACGCGAGCGTCGGCGACGTCGTCGAGCTTCTGTCGACGGACAGCGGCTCGGCTGCCGATATTCCCGAATGGGTCAAGAAGGTCGGCCACGAAATGGTCGGCACAGAGCAGGTTGATGGCGTCTGGCATCTCAAGGTGCGCAAGGCCAAGTAACACACGCGACGGGTTGGCAGTAACGCAGGGCCGGGAGCGGTTCGAAAACATGGACAGGAGGATGCAATGAGAATTCTAGTCGTCGGCGGTGGAACTGCCGGCACCATCATCGCCAACAACCTTGCGCGCCGGCTGGGGCCGGAAACCCGGGCCGGCAAGGTGCGACTGACGCTCCTTTCGGCATCGGACCGCCACATGTACCAGCCGGGCCTGCTTTATGTCGCCTTCGGCCAGATGGCGCCCGACCAGTTGTATCGCGATGAAGCGAGCCTGCTCGAACCCAACATCGACTTCCATGTCGATCCGGTCAAGCAGTTCGTGCTCGACAAGAACCAGGTCAGGACCGAGAGCGGCAAGGTCCACGAGTACGACATACTTGTCATTGCCACCGGCTCGCGCATGGTGCCGGACGAAACCCCCGGCCTCACCGAGGGGGCTGAGTTCTTCTACACCGAGGCTTCGGCGGTGAAGATGTACCAGAAGTTGCGTGAGTTCCAGGGTGGACGCGTTGCGGTGGCCGTTGGTGTCCCGCACAAGTGCCCGATCGCGCCGGTCGAAGTCATGTTCGCGCTGAACGACTTCTTCAAGGCGCGCGGCATTCGCGACAAGGTGCAACTCAAGTACTACTACCCGATCGGCCGCATCCATACCATCGAGAACGTGGCCAAGTGGGCGAAGCCGGAATTCGACAAGATCGGCGTCGAGTATGAAACCCTGTTCAACATTCGCGAAGTGGATGCCAAGAACAAGATCCTCAAGAGCGAGGAGGGCACCGAGGTCGAGTACGACCTGCTGATCGTGATTCCGCAGCATCGCGGCATGGAGGTCATCGAGCGCGACAACATGGGCCAGGGCGGATGGATTCCGACCGACCGCTACAAGCTGACCATGAACGGCCACGACAACGTCTATGTGGTGGGCGACACAACCAACCTGCCGGTAAGCAAGACCGGATCGGCGGCCCACTTCCAGGCTGAGGTGGTAGCCGAAAACATCGCCTCCATCGTCAAGATCGGTTCGCCGGTCCGCGATTACGACGGCAAGGTATACTGCTTCATCGAAGCGGGGCATGACAAGGCAACCTACGCCATGTTCAATTACCTGAACCCGCCGGACCTCAAGCCGCCGTCGAAACCCATGCACTGGTTCAAGCTTTCCTACAACCAGATGTACTGGACCAGCGTGCGCGGACTACTCTGAAGAGATCGAGCCATGACCACCCAGAACGAAACACCCATGTCGAGCTTCAATGAAGCCGACCTGCAACGCCTGGTCGAGTTCGCCCAGCTCGTCACCTCCGCGCAGGATGCGATGAATGACGACATCGTCAACCGCCTTGCGTCGACGCTCAGCGAAGGCATCAACATGCTCGACCGCCTGACGCGCAACCAGGGCCTGCTGCATCTGTTGCGCGAGATGGACCGGCCGGAGAACCAGGCATTCCTGATCTGCTTGTCCAATGCGTTCACCGAAGCCAGTCGCGAACTGGCCACTTCTCCGCCCACCGGCGGGGGGATCGGCGGCCTGCTCAAGCTGGTCAGCGATCCCGGCACGCAGGAGGGCTTGCGCCTCTTGGCGCTGGTGGCGTCAAGAATGAGCGGCGGCTTGCGTGACCTGCATCGCCGCGGCGTCAGCTCCTACGTCTGACGATCTGCCCGCGGGGCGCCGCGGCCTCCGCGCGGCGCCTTTGCTAACGTCGTGCGGCCACCCTTCCCGGGTGGCCGTTTGCATCTGTGCTGGCTAGAATCCGCGGATGGTCAGTCGCCGTAATTTCTTGCGCGGAAGGTTCAGTTCGGGAGGCCCTCCGCAGCGGCCGCCATGGGCGCTCGCCGAATCCCTGTTCCTGCGCGCCTGCACGCGTTGCGGTGCCTGCGCGCCGGTCTGCCCGACCGCAGATCGGAAGAGCG
>JALHNN010000252.1 GCA_022843505.1 Sulfuritalea sp. | reverse complement strand
GGTGGCGACATCGGCAGCGATAACTGGCGTCGTCATAACATCACTTACTCGCCGATTGAGCGCTTCGATCACTTTGCCGTCGTCGATGTTTACCGCCGTGAGCAGGTCGCGCTCGCTGACAATTCCGACAAGGTTCGCCTCCTGGCCGAGAACCGGCGCCTGACGAATGCGGTTGTCTCGCAGCGTGCGCCAGGCATGTGCCACGGCGTCGTTCTCGGCAATACGTATGACATGGCGCTCCATGATCTGGTCGGCGTGAAGCAGCGGCCCGCGCTCGATCTCGCCCGGCAGCATGGCGTGATAGCCGCGCAGGGCTTCCTCTCCGGCGGAACTGACGGTGGGTGAAACCGTGTCGACATCCGCCGGTTGGCGACTGCGGGCAAGTCCACGGACCGATCGGATGTCGGTGACCCCGCGAATACGGGTCAAATCCTCAAGAGGTCCATGAATAATCGGTCCTGAAACACCGTAAAGGGAGAACATTGCGTTGCAGATATTCTAACTGGATTGGTTTTGAACCAAAGACGTATCGCGCATAAGTACTGAACAAACAACCGTGCTCCAGGGGCTACGAGGCCTCATCCAGGCCCACGGTTATTGCGTTTTCTCTGGCATAGAAGTGAGACGGTATTTCAAGATTGAGGGGTGCCGGCACATTCTTGTAAACACGCCCTGCCAGATCGAAGCGGGAACCGTGGCAGGGGCAGTAATAGCCACCGCGCCAGTTTGAGCCAAGATCGGATGGCGCCACGTCGGGACGGAATGTGGGTACGCAGCCCAAATGCGTACATATCCCCACGGCCACCAGGTATTCAGGGTTGCGCGAGCGAACCGCATTGCGGCAATAGTCTGGCTGCTGGGCTCGGCCGGATTCCGGGTCGAGCAACTCGCTTTCCACCAGAACAAGGCCCTCGATCATTTGCGGCGTCCGCCGCAGGATCCAGATTGGCTTACCTCGCCAGGCAACCGACATCATCTCGCCAGGCGCCAATCCGGAGATATCTGCTGTTACCGGCGAACCCGCTGCTCTGGCGCACTCGCTGGGTGCCATGCTGGCTACAAGGGGCACCGAACTGGCCACGGCCGCAATTCCGCCTACCGTGGCGGTTGCGATGATCAGGTCTCGGCGGCGCGAATCGGGTTCCAGGGTTTCGTCGAAAGTCATTTCGGGTCCTCTCGCCAATTAGTGTTCTCGTTCAATTGACTGAACTCAGCTGATTTTCTTCGGTCATTCGAGGTCAGGTTTCCTTGGCTCACAGATTTTTGTGCCTGGTTTGGCAGATTGCCCATTGGGCAATCCAGAACACTCGAGAACGCGCGCATTAGTTCGACTTCTACTACGGTAGCCCTCTGATCGTGCCAGATGCTGGCGACACAAGCTTTCAGGAAGAGGGCCTTGGCCGACGGCTTCAATTTGTCCAAGTTCTCCAGGGCCATATCCATATCCACGATCCTGATTTGATCTTTCGGCAACAACCTTAGCCCGCTTGACTTCAACGCTTGCGCCGCAGCACCAAAGGTGCCTTCAGCATCAGTTGGATTCTGTGCGCCGGCATGGGCCATCATTGACAGTACGAGTTCAATTTCCTTCTTGAGGCTTTCCGGATTCGAATAGCGCGCTTTCACAGGCGGTTGCTTAAAGAACTGTCCATCCAGATGCCTGAACAGTATTTTTTGCAACGACCATTCCATCAGGTCAACCCGGGAATCCATTTGGATCAGCGCGATCAGATTTCTCTTGAACACACTGTACTGGCTTGATGACAATTGCTTCATCGCTGGAATGGCGATATCGACAATTGGCAGGCGGAACTTGATATCCAGGTCAGTCATTTGCGGCATCAACTTGAGTGTCAATGCATAGACATCCGGATCTGCAAGGTCCTGCAGGCATTTCAATTGTTTCGTGCGGACCTCTTGTCCCTTGTCGAGCACCATCGAATAGACAAGTGCCCGAGCGCCATAGGGATCCCGCGCAGCCTCCTTGATAACCGGAGACAACTCAGACAGCAGCGAGTGGGCATAATTCACGGCTTCCGGCTTTAGGTTGCCGATTTGATCCATCGCAGTCATCACGCCGACCATCGCCGCGCCGGCAGCGACCGCTTTTGCGTTGCTTGCACCGTCTGGGCGTGTTGGGGAATTCGCTTGACCCGTTGGCCGATCGTCCAAAGGCGCCTCAGACTGGTCCGAGGAATCGTACTTCCCGTCCCAATGAGGATCAATCCGCAGGATGCGTTTTTCCAGTGGTGGATGGGTGGCGGCCAACCACTGCATGGCCCCCGTAATTCCTTGCGCGAAGAAAGCATGGCTGACTTCGGGTGCGCCTGGATTTTCGATTGTAGAGCCAGCCGCCAGTCCCCCGATTCTCTTCAGCGCGCCTGCAATCCCGTTTGGGTTGCGCGTAAATTGAACCGCGGAGGCATCTGCAAGGTACTCCCGCTGCCGGCTCACGGAGGCTTTTATCAGGGCACCAAAAAATGTGCCGGCAAAACCGATCACCATCAGGCCGACGGCGAGCGCCAATATTCCGCCGCCGTCCTTGGAATTACCGCGCCGGCGTCCCGAAAACGAGCTTGAGTACAGCAGATAATAGCCAAGCATTCCGAGAACAAGGATGCCGTTCAGGGCGCCCATCAAGCGAATGTTGAGGCGCATGTCGCCATTGAATATATGACTAAATTCGTGCGCAATGACGCCTTGCAACTGTTCGCGGTTCAGATGATCAATAGCACCCTGGGATACGCCGATGACCGCGTCACGCGGCGAGAAGCCTGCCGCAAAGGCATTGATGCCGGGCTCACTCGCCAGCAAATAGACCGGCGGCGCGGGCGTGCCTGAAGCGATAGCCATTTCTTCCACGATATTCAGCAACTTGCGTTGATTCATATCCTGTGAATTCTGTGGAATCAATTGCCCGCCCAACGACTCCGCCACAACCTTGCCGCCTGCCGACAAGGCGACGATCTTGTAGAGGCTGCCGGCGACCACCACAACACTGACCCCGGCGCCCACGGCGGCAAATGTTTTCCAATCCATTTGCCGGATCAGTGTCCCGCCGTTCTGCAACTGCTCGCTACCAATAAGCCCAAAAACAACCATGACCAGCACGTTGGCCATGAGTATCAGGGCGATCACCGCGAGAACAAACAGAACGATCAGCAGTGTCGTCTTTTTGTGCGCACGATCCTGCGATTCAAAGAAATTCATCGGTTGAATTTCTAAGTAATCAGCAGCGGTCAGAACGAGACTTTTGGCGCGGCCTGTATGGCCGCGCTGTCTTCGAATTCCAGTAACACTGCATCCTGCGCGTGGCCAAACATTGCGGCGAAGAAAACAGGCGGAAATGACTGTTTATAAGTGTTGTACGCCATCACCTGGTCATTGAAGGCCTGCCGGCCGAAGGACACTTTGTTTTCGGTAGTCGTCATCTCCTCACTTAGCTGCATCATGTTCTGACTGGCCTTCAGATCCGGATAGGCCTCCATCACCATTTTCATATTCATCATGGCGCCAGACAGCTTGCCCTCGGCTCCCATCAGACCCTTCATTGCGGCGGCATCACCTGGGGCCGCGGCCGCGCCAGACAGCATGCTGGACGCCTCATTGCGTGCCGAGATCACCGATTCGAGGGTCTCGCGTTCGTGCTTGAGGTAACCCTTTGCGGTCTCGACAAGATTTGGAATCAGATCGTAACGACGTTTCAGCTGCACTTCGATCTGTGCAAAGGCGTTCTTGTATCGATTCTTCAGTGCGACCAAGTTGTTATAAATTGCGATCACGTAAAAAAACGCTAACGCGATTACAACCAATATCCCTACAACTACTACTAGTGTGGTATCCATTTTTCTGCCTCGATATTTGCTTCTCTAAAAGTTCAACCAGAATCCGGATCCGGTTAACGGTACTACCCAGCTGTCTACTTTGCACTCTTTGCTATCGCCTATCCGTTCGGTATCGCACGTGGCATCGCCGTGAACGACTTGCTTGAAGGACCGCGGCGAGTTTGGCCATTGGCGACCGGAAGATTCCTTTGTTCGCGACAAGTTCAATCTCTGCAACGCCTAGTTCATTCTCTCTTGACTCTCAGATAGAGCGATCGTTCAAGGTGTTTGCAAATTATTCAATATTGTTCTGATCCGGCCTTTCGGCGCGCTCGATGCGCGTTGGTGAATTGGGAAATACTCGCAAAAACCTGCTACCAGGGAAACGAGTCCGGCATCTCGCTCAGCGAGGCGCTTCAGGCCATGTCCATGGTGCAGGCTTGCCTGCGATCAATGCAGTCTCAACTCACATACTTTTCCGGATCACGCTCGAACTCCGCCTGGCACAGCGGGCAGCACAACAAATACTGCTCGCCTTTGTACTCGATTGTGATATGCGCCTTGTTTCGGTTGATGTGTTTTCCGCAAACAGGATCTTTGTCATCGCGCTTCTTTCGGACTGTGCTGGAACTTGACTTGCTCATCATCTACTCCTGGTGTTGAAAAAGATCATAAAAATTGATTGAGGGAATCAGTGCCGAAGACCAGCGCTCCCGATCTGGCGGGCAGCAGGGTTCTACCAACTGGGTTGCTTGCGTGATCCATCAATGACACCCTGCGGGTGGAGCAACCTGAAGGTTGCCGATCTCGCACTCTTCGGTGTAATGAATGAAGCCGCGGCGCAGGTTTTCGCCCCAGCCGCTGCCCATTTGCGCCCCGGCCTTAGACAGTTCCTTTTCAATTTGCAACGCAGTTGCCTGCAGCAAGTCGTAGGTCACCACGATCTCGGCGCCGTTCACCTCCAGCGCTTCGATGCCCATCATTTTTTCGATCTGCGCTCGCAGATTCGCCGCCCGGGTGTCGCCCAGAGCTTCATCAACGACAAATCGCCGT
>JALHNN010000251.1 GCA_022843505.1 Sulfuritalea sp. | reverse complement strand
TTGCTTTAGATTCCAACCACATGGAGAAGATGAAATGATCACCACACGACGCGCAATCGTTCTTGCGGCGATGATGTTGGCCGCCAGCGCCCGCGCATCGAGCGCCGACGATAAGACCAGCATGGCCGTTTCAGATGCGCTTTCGCTGCTGGTAGCGCATCGAAGTCTCGACGGCCGCCAAGTCGTTGTGAAGCATTCCGGCATGGAGCAGGCGGTGACGGTGCCGTGGGATTTTGCGAGCGGGTCGTTGCGCCTGCGCATCGCGCGCAACATCGCCGTTTTGGCGACGGTCGAGCGCACGATCGAGGAAACGCGGCAGACAATCATCCGGGAGATTCTGACCGGAATGCCTGCGGACAAGGACGGCAAGCGACCCTCGTCGATCTATCCGGGAACGCCAGAGCACGAAGTGTTCACGCGGCAGTTCACGGCCGCGCTGCGCGAGCGCGTTTCGCTCGACTTGTCACGGATCAAGGCGAGTGACCTTCGTCTCGACAAGAACGAGATTCCGGTGACGACGCTGACCGCCTTGGCCCCCATCCTGGACGATGACTTGCCGAAGTGAAACAGGGCGGAGGAGATGGAGCAATGCCCCTCACAGAGGAAGAAGCCCGCACGAAGTGGTGTCCGATGGCGCGAGTGCCGATCCTAGATTGCTCACGTGCAATACCCGTTACGGTGGCTGCCAATCGCGATCATTACGGTGACCCTACCGCCTCAGGGTGCTGCATCGCCTCCGACTGCATGCTTTGGGAGCGGGTTCTCGCACGTGACGACAAACGACCAGAGTCTTCAAGCCGTGGAAAAAGTGATGCGCATCCTTGTCTGTAGCGGAATGGGCCTAGATGACGCGAAGCGGGTCTCGGAAGCCTTAAACAGCATCAACAAATCAGCGCGGGTCAGTTGCGTCATGTTTCTCTATGGCGACGGCGCGGGCGACATCGCCTATGAGTGGGCAGAGGGCTCCGGATATGACTGCTATACATCCTCGTCTCCCGAGCGGCTGTTTGAGATTGGCAAGCCTGATCTCATTGTCATCTTTCACCGCAATATCGTCACTGCCGACATGGTGCGGCGGGCGAAGGCCGCTGGCGTGAAGGTGATGGAGGTTGAGGATGCGACGCAAGATTAAGTTGACCCGCGAAGAACTCGAAATGGTCGTTGAAGTGGCGGACCGGATTGCCCGCCGCACTGGCGAGGTGCTCGTAATCAACTTTGAGAGGGTCAAGGTTGTGGAGCCCAAACCCCGCAAACCCCGCGACCCCGTTGACGCCGAACCTTCTCGGCGGTTGATCAAGCCGAAGCAGCGAAAGCGCGACCTTCAATCCGATCAAGCAGGAAAGACCCTGCCTTACGACATAGTGCTTTGACCGAGGGAACTACCATGACCAAAGACGAACAAATTGAGACGCTGAAGAGCGCGCTGCGCTACTACGCCGACAACTTGCACGACTTCGTCGCCAAGCGTGCCCGCGACGCCCTCGCCGCCGTTGAAGCGCCGCCAATCGACATCGAGGCTGCGTACAAGCGGCTTTGCCAATCGACGCTCGCAGAGGACATCATTGCGGTGCACCGTGCAGCGGCTAAGGCTCACGCCGCGTTGCCGCAACATGAAAAGCAGATGAGGGAGCTTCGAGCGCGAAAAGACCTCCTTCGGGGTCTTGAGCCGCCCTCTATTGCTAGCGGATACGCCTTCGACATGTCGCGCCAACAGTGGCACGACTTCATAGATGCGTGGTTCAAGAAGGAGTATGGGATGTGATTTTGGAATCGAGCGTCTGTCTGCGCGATTTGGACTCCATAGTGGCGATGTTGATCTATCGACGCCTGCCCATCGCAAGCGAGCGCGCATTGCAGGATGAAATCCAATCCATTCTTTTCGGGTGCGGCATTCAGTTCGTGCGGGAGGCGCGCCTTGGTCGAGATGGCATCGTTGATTTTCTAACAAACAACGGCATCGCTATTGAGACAAAAATCAGGGGGGCTAAAATGCAAATTTATAGGCAATGTGAGCGATACTGTTCCGTCGATCAGGTTTGTGGATTGGTGCTTGCCTCGTCTGTTTACGTGGCCCTTCCTGACATCATCAAAGGAAAGCCCGCCCGCGTGGCCAACTTGGCTCGTGCGTGGCTATGACCGGCAGCGCAATTAGACTGCCGCCGACGCAGTATGGAGTCCTTCGGTTGCTTGATGGCCGATGGATCATGTCGGATGTCGCCCCGCACGTATCGCTGCGGCTCAAGGCTGTCTTTCCTCAGATCGACAAAACCAAGATCGGAAAGTTTTCGTTCCCCCACACTCCGATGATTTGTTGCGACCTGATTTGGTTTATTGATCGCTATCCTATGGCGATCAGCGCGTCCGACCGCGAAGCCCTCGCCGCCGGCAAATCGCGATTTGATCAGGACCGCGCTGCTGTTGGCGCTTTGATGCAGCCTGAATGGGCGCCGGACCGGCGAACCAAGTTGCGCCCCGGAAAGCGCGCGTTCGTATTTCAGGAAAAGGCCATCGAACTGGCCCTGCATATGCGCCGCCTTCTTGTTCTTGACGAGGGCGGACTTGGCAAGACCATCACCGGGATAGGCGCATTATTGCGCTCCCGATTGTTTCCTGCGGCCGTCGTGGTCGAGCCTCACCTGCCGCGGCAATGGCGCAGCGTCATTCACGAATATTCGACGATGCGAGCCCACGTCATCAGCAGCACAGTGCCATACAATCTTCCCCCCGCCGATGTGTATGTATTCAGGTATTCCAACATCGGAGGATGGGTTGATGTCGCGTCCACCGGCATGTTTCGATCTGTCATTTTCGACGAGGTGCAGTCGCTTCGCCATGGCGCGAAAACCGTCAAGGGAAAGGCCGCGAGTGCGTTTTTGTCCGCCGCAGAATTGGTGATTGGATTGTCAGCCACACCAATCTATAACTACGGAGATGAGCTTCACACCGTTCTCGATTACATCGCCCCCGGCATGCTTGGGTCGCGCGACGAGTTCCTTCGGGAGTGGTGCAAGCAGATCGGCTCCGACAAATGGGCCGTCCGCGATCCGAAGGCCCTCGGAACTTTCCTTCGAGATCAAAATCTCGTAATCCGCCGGACATACGACGACGACGAAGTCGCCGGCGAATTGGGAAATTCCCTCCCCCCAGCAAATCGCATCGTCGTCAATATCCCTTACGACAAGAAACTGGAGCAGGACTCATTCGCCCTTTGCCGATCGCTTGCCATTCGAGTCATGCAAGGTGGCTTTCAGGATAGCGGACAAGCGGCGCGCGAATTGGACCAGACAACGCGGCGGATCACTGGCGTGGCTAAAGCCAAGTATGTGGCCGCCTATGTCAAGATGATAGCCTCGTCGGGAGAGCGCGTTTTGCTCGCCGGATGGCATCACGAAGTTTATGACATATGGGCCAATGAACTTCGCGAGTTCAATCCTGTCAAATACACGGGTACGGAAACAGGCGCGCAAAAGGACATCGCAAAAAACAAGTTTGTCGGCGGCGGCTCGCGCGTGATGATGATTTCTTTGCGGTCAGGCGTGGGGCTCGACGGCCTGCAGCGAGTCTGCAATACGCTTGTCATCGGAGAACTGGACTGGTCGCCGCAAGTGATTGAGCAACTGATCTGGCGCTTGCGCCGGTTAGGGCAGCGACGATGGCCCGTCAACTGCGTCATCCCATTTTCGGAGGGCGGCAGTGACCCAGTGATGGCATCGGTTCTTGAACTCAAGGCGAGTCAGTCGCAGGGGATTGTCGATCCGCTAAAGAGCGTCGAGCAACCGGCTCGTGATGTGAGCCGCATCAAGATGCTTGCGCAGCGATATCTTGACGAAACACAGACTGCAATCTCACAGCAGCGATGACTGCGGCGTCCGCTTGGGAATCTGGACAAAAAAGTCCGGCTGCTGAAGCGCTGACAGTATGCGACGTCTGGCAATCGAATAGTAGCCTGCGTCACGCTCTATGCCGATGAACCGCCGCCCCATCCTGACCGCAGCCACACCCGTGGTGCCTGAACCCATATAGGGGTCAAGGATCGTGGCAGCGGTCGCCGGAAGCCGATCTATGCACCACCGCATCAGCGCCACCGGCTTTTGCGTATCGTGTTCGCGTCCGGGCTCCGATCTCGCGTGGTCGAAAACCCGCACCACCGCGTCCATGTTGGTCCACGCGAGTTCGGCTTCGGCGAGTGTAAAATTGCGCTCGGGCTTGTTCCATACGAGCCAGCACCGCGATGGCGGGAGATTAAAATAATTGCCGCCCCATATGATCTGCGTCTCCGCTGATCGAAGCAGAAGGTTTATTTCGTTGTCGTCGATGGGTCTGGCGTCCCATTCGTTGCGGGCCGCCGTGCGGTCCTTGACGCGCCTCCATCGGTGAGACGCTCCGCCCGTCCAGACACGGGCAATACCATAGGGCGGGTCGGTGACCAGCGCATCGACCCTCGGCAAGGTCGGCAATATATCCCGGCAATCGCCGAGATATATTTCAACGCCGTCGGCGAGAGTTTCTCTCATCGCATCGCGATCCGCTTGCGGCGCGACCGGCCACGCCAGTCCCAAGTTACGCGCCGCCCCGGACGAATGTCCACGTGAACGAAGTTGCCGCGGTAGCGGCCGACACCCGTTGCCTCGCGCTGGCGCAGCGCCCAAGCATGAAGGCGCGCCCCCGATACCCCGACGAGATAGAAGTCAACAGCGCGGCAGCGCACGTGCTGGGAGTTCCGCGCGCCGCCGACGCGGCGATTATGCGCCGGAGACCGATATCCTGAGTTGATCATGGCCTGCGCGCCGAAGTGCGCCGCCGCCCGATTGACGATGGCCAACAGACGGCCGGGCAGCCTGGTGCCGTCGCCGCAGACCAGACGGACGCCCCGATGCGCC
>JALHNN010000250.1 GCA_022843505.1 Sulfuritalea sp. | reverse complement strand
GCCACCGGAATTTCCTTGGCGGTGTCGGTGATGATGAAGTTGACCGTCAGTTCCTGGCGCTTGATCGAGCCTTCCTTGACCAGTCCGCCGATGCGGAACGCCTTGCCCTGCGGCGCCTTGCCGGAGACGACCTCGGAGGGGGTCACATACAGGGCGATGTTGCTGTCCAGCGCGTTGAGCGTCAGCGCGGCGGCGATGCCCAGCGAGGCGAGGCCGCCGACGATCAGGGCGATGCGTTTCTGTCTCGGTTTCATGAAGTTCCGGCTTGGTGGTCGAGTTCGTCGGCAAGGCGCTCACGCGCCAGGCTTTCACGAATCTCGTTAAGACGGTGCTTCGCCAACAAAGGTTCCGCCACCATCAATATTGCGCAGGCACCGAAGCTGCCCCAGACGTAGAGGCCATAGCCACCCATGGCAAAAAACTCGCCGACGCTATTCCACTGCATGTTTCACCCACTCCGTGTGTCGCTCGCGCTCGAGGATGATGGCACGCACCCGCGTCAGCGCAACGGCGATCGAATACATCCAGAAGGCAAAGGCCATCAGCAGCATGCCCCAGAGCATGGTCTGGGCCATCGACGGCGCCTTGGTGAGGTTGATGGTCGAGCCCTGGTGCAATGTGTTCCACCATTTCACCGAGAAATAGATGATGGGAATGTTCACCACGCCGACCAAGGCCAGTATCGCCCCGGCTTTGTCGGCGCGGCGCGGGTCGTCGATCGCGGCCTGCAGCGCCATGAAGCCAAGGTAGAGGAAGAACAGGATCAGTTCCGACGTCAGTCGCGCATCCCAAACCCACCACGCCCCCCACATCGGCTTGCCCCAGAAGGCGCCGGTGAGCAGCGACAGCGCCGCCATCAGCGCGCCGGTCGGCGCCAGCGCCTGCGCCATCATGGCCGACACGCGCGTATTGAGCGCCAGACCCAGTCCGGCCCAGAAGGCCATCACCAGATAGATGAACATCGACATCCAGGATGCCGGCACATGGACGAAGATGATGCGGTAACCCTCGCCCTGCTGCGCGTCGGTGGGCGCGACGAAGAAGGAAATCCACAGTCCGGCAATGCCGCTGATGGCGGCGGCAGCCCAGAACCAGGGAATCATGCGCCCGGCCAGGGGATAGAAACTCTGCGGACTGGCGAACCTGAACCAGTGAATGATCGACTGTCTCACTCCAATGCAACCCTCAAAGCGGCCGTGGTTGCCCACGGCGCGAAAAATGCGGCCAGCACCAGCATCGCGGCCAGCAAGGACAGGTGGCCGCCGACGTCCAGGCCGGCAATGTGCGCCTCGACCGCGCCGGCGCCGAAGATCAGCGCCGGAATATACAGCGGCAGCACCAGCAGGGCCAGCAGCACCCCGCCGCCGCGCACGCCCAGCGTCAGCGCCGCACCGATGGCGCCGATCAGCGACAGCAGCGGCGTCCCCAGCAGCAGCGCCAGCGTCAGTATGCCCAGCGCCGAAGCATCGAGATCGAACTGCAGCCCCAGCACCGGCGCCAGCAAGACCAGCGGCAGGCCACACAACAGCCAATGGGCCAGGATTTTACCCGCAACCAAGAGCCCCAAGGGCGAGGGCGAGAGCGCCATCTGTTCCAGCGTACCGTCGACATGGTCGGCGGCGAACAGGCGCGGCAGGCCGAGCAAAGTCGCCAGCAGGGCGGCCACCCAGAGGATGCCGGGCGCGATCTTCTTCAGCAGCAGGGGTTCGGGCCCGATGCCCAGCGGAAACAGGCTGGTGACGATGACGAAGAAGAACACCGCCGTGAGCACCTCGCTCTTGCGGCGCAGGGCGAGCAGGATGTCGCGGCGTACCGTGGCGAGCAGGGCGTTCATAGCACCAAGGCCTTGCCGCCGGGAACCGGCAGCGGTTGGTGGCTGGTCAGCACCGCCATGCCGCCCGCTGCGAGGTGTTCCGCGATCAGTTCCCCGAGCAGCTTTACCGCGCCGACGTCGAGGGCGTTGAAAGCCTCGTCGAGCACCCAGAGCGCGGCGGGACGCGTCAGCAGCCTTGCCAGCAGCACACGCCGTTTCTGTCCGGCCGACAGCACGCGCACCGGCAGGTCTTCACGGCCGCGCAGCCCGAGGCGGATCAGGGCGGCGAGCGCGGCGCGCTCATCGAGTCCGATGCCGTCCAGCGCAGCCGAGAGCCTGAGGTTCTCCAGCGGGGTGAGATCCTCCTTGACCGCCGCATGATGGCCGAGGTAGATCAGGTCGCGGCGGAATTCGACCGACGGCGTGGGTTCGCCCCGCCAGCGGATGTCGCCCGCATCGGCGGGGGAAAGGCCGACCAGCAGGCGCATCAGGCTGGTCTTGCCGGCGCCGTTGGCGCCCTGCACGTGCAGCCACTCACCGGTTCCCAGCGTGAAGCCGACGTCGGCAAACAGGCGGCGTTCACCGCGCGAACAGGCAAGACCCGAAACCTTGAGCATGGCGCAATTGTGCCCGAAACCGCGCCGGCGCGATTTGTGGCGGGTCAAGCCGGGCGACGCGCGGGCATCAGTACCGTGGCGATCGCGGCAAGTACCAGCAGCAGGGCGAGGAAATCCTGCCAGCGGGGTTGTTCGCCCAATACCAGCATGCCGCTGAAGACGCCGACCACCGGCACGATCAGCGAGCCGAGCGAGGACACGCTGGCGGGGACCATCTGCACCAGCTTGTTCCAGGCCCAGTAACAGAATGTCAGCGCGATGACAACGTTGTACCAGTAGCCGAACCATGCCCAGAGGCCGACAACGCTCCAGTTCACCGTTTCCGTTAGGTGGCCGACGATAGCCACCGGAATGCCGCCGATCAGCGCCTGCCAGGCGGTCAGCGAGGTGATCGGCATCGGCACCGGGTCGCGTTTGTACCAGACCAGCCCGCCGGCCCAGAAGATGGCGGCGACCAGCATCAGGATCACGCCGATGGGCGCGGCGCCCAGCGCGTGGAATTCGGCACCGATCAGCAGGCCCATGCCGGTCATGCCCAGGGCCAGGCCCAGCAGGCGGCGGCGGGTCAGTGGCTCGTCGAGCAGCCAGAGCGAAAGCAGCGCGCTCCAGACCGGCATGGTGTAGCCGAGGATCGCGGCGCGCCCCGAGGGCAGCATGCTGACGCCATAGATGGCGAAGACGTTCCAGCCGGCGATGTTGCAGGCGGCCAGGCCGACAAGCTGCCGCCAACGCCCGGCGGGAACCTGCAGCGACTGCCCGGAGAAATGGGCGATGGCGAACAGTCCCAGCGACGCGAGCACGATGCAGTCGCCGCGGAAGATCAGGCGCGGGATGTCCACGATCACCAGTTTCATGATCGGCCAGTTGAAGCCCCAGCCAAGCGAGAGCAGGGCCAGCAGGATGATGCCGGCGCGCGGCAGGCTGGACGAAGGCATGGCGCGAGTGTCGCATGGCACCCCTGCCATTACAATCGACCGATGCCGGTTCCGCGCCTCCTGCCCCTGCTCGCCATGGCGACCCTGCTGGCGCTGATGCTGGCAGCGGCCATGCTGGCGGCCGGGCATGGCGCGCCGGCGCTGGCGGCGCACATCGGCTTTGCCCTCGGCGTGATGCCCCTGATCCTTGCCGCCATGAGCTACTTCGTGCCGGTGCTGACACGCGGCGCGGCGCCCGGTGCCGCCGCCTGGTGGCCGCCACTGCTGGCGCTGGGAGGCGGCAGCCTGCTGTTATGGGCGCTGGCCACCGATTATTCCAGCGTCGTCATCAGCCTGGCGGCGCTGCTGGCGCTTGGGGCCGCGCTTGGGTTGGCGCTGTGGGCGATGCATCGCGCGCGGCGGATGGTAGGGCGCCGCCATCCCGGCATGGACTGGTATCTCGCCGCGCTCGGCATGCTGCTGCTGGCCTTGTGCGCGGTCCTGGCGATGCCCTGGTTTCCCGAACAGCGTGCGCAATTGAGACTGTTCCACCTGCACGCCAACCTGCTCGGCTTCGTCGGCCTGACGGCGCTGGGCACCCTGCAGGTGCTGCTGCCAACCTGCATCGGACAGGCAGACCCCGATGCGGCCGAACGATTGCGGCGAGACCTCAAGTGGGCCGTGGCGGGCAGCCTGCTGCTCGCGTTCGGCGCGGCGTCCCCACGCCCGGTGGGACTGGCGATTGCCTCCGCGGGGTGTCTGCTTTACCTGACGGTGGTACTGCGCATGCTTTCCGCATGGATCGCCCGCTTTCGCGGAGCCCTGCTGGCGCTCCACGGCGCGGCCACGTCCCTGTTCGCGGCGGCGCTCGGATTGTGCGGTCTGCTGCTGCTCGGGCTGGCCCACGGACTTGCTCTCTTGTCCGGACGTGCCGCCGTCGCCGGATTCGTCGTCGCTTTCCTGCTGCCGCTGGTCAGCGGCGCGGCGGCGCAGTTGCTGCCGATCTGGCTCAGGCCTGGCGTACAGGGACCGTGGCATGCGAAGCTTCGCCGGCGCCTGTGCCGCTGGAGCGGCGCGCGCGGGGCAGTCCTGGTGCTGGCCGGCCTGGTGCTGGCGCTGGCCTGAGGGCCCATGGACTGCCGGAAGCGGATGAACCAGTACGTTGCGCCGGTTCAGAGGGGAGTTTGGTGGGTTGTCACAGATTCGAACTGTGGACCTACGGATTAAGAGTCCGCTGCTCTACCAACTGAGCTAACAACCCGGGCTGGGAATTATATTACGTGGTGGGTCGGGCGAGACTCGAACTCGCGACCAACGGATTAAAAGTCCGCTGCTCTACCGACTGAGCTACCGACCCGGCCCAGAAGGGCGCGAATCCTACAGAGCTTCGCCAGGCCTGTCAAACTTCGCGGCCGTGCCTGTTGGGAGTTAATGGGTTGTCCGGTTTTGTAGCACGCCACCTGTCCGGTCGTCATAGTGCCCCGAAGGGGGAACGAGATGAGACGGACGGAACTGCTACAGGAGATCCGGAACATGAG
>JALHNN010000249.1:383-4896 GCA_022843505.1 Sulfuritalea sp. | reverse complement strand
GAGGATCGACGTCGCAAGCGACGTCCGGATGCAGATGGTATCGTGCCACCGCCGAATCGCAGCGCCCCTCCACCGTATCGGCGATGCAAAGGCTGCCCGTCCGCAGGTGCCAGCGCCGGCGATGCACCGGGCGGCCGGGCAGGCGCGTGTATCCGTCGTGGGCGCAACTGACCACCGTTCCCGACGCGTCCTGATTCACGCGCAAGCCAAACGGGCGCGCGCGGCGGGCGACACGAAATCCCGCCCAGACTTCCGAGGAATCCGCAGCGTCGACCACCACCGTGTTGTGCGCGGCCGTGCCGCGCTCCGCTTCGCGCTCCGGCCCCAGGCCGTAACGCGAGGTACCGCCGTTGGCAAACACGCGTTGCCCGAACAGGGACAGTTCGAAGGACAGGGTGTCCGCATGGGCGTGGCCCGGCAGGTAATCGGGCCCGACCGGCGCCACGTCGATGATCAGCACGGCATCCGCCACCTCGGCGCGCAGATAACCGCTGTCGGCCAGGAGTCGGCGCTGGGGAGACGGCGATTCGGCGCCCTCGATGCCCAGCGCAGCGGCATATCGCAATAACTCCTCGTTCGCCGGCGCAATGCCGAAGGCGGCATCGTTGAACAGGGCGATCCGGCCATCCGGATGGCTCATCGCCGCCAGCCAGGCTGCCATCCGCGCCGCAATGACGGGCCAGGCATCGGGTACCCGCCGTCCGGCGGCGCGCAACAGGTTGATCAGGTCGAGCATGTCTTCCAGCGCCAGGGCGTGATACATGGTGCTGCGCTCGAACTGGCCGCCGTCGGCAAGTATCTGCTCCGGCAGTTCGCGGGCCAGGATCGCCATGCCTTTTGCCAGCCAGGCATCGGCTTCCTCGCCGGCAAGGAACAGGCCGGCGAACACCAGCGCCTTGGCGTTGGCGAACAGGTGATTGCCCAGCAGGTGATGCTCGAGGCGCCGCGACAGATAGCGCGTCTGCACCGCCAGGCTGTGCACGCACTCGGCGGGCAAGGCATTGCCTGCCAGCGACCACTTGACCCAATTGACGATGCGCAGCGATGCCGGATAGGGCTCCCAGCCGGAAGCGGCAGCCGGCGGGTTCTCGCGCACCCACTGCACCATCAGGGCCGCGTGGAGCGCGCGGCGCGACGCGGCATCCTGCGCGTTCAGGTCGTCGAAATAATGCAGGTTGTAGCGCCACAGCTTCGGCAGCGCCGGATCATCCCAGGCGCCGGCGCGCAGTTCGTGGGTCTCGTTGAGGAAACAAAAACGCCCGCCACCGAGCAAGCTCGGCTGGCGCCGCGCCGGGGACACCCATTCCCCGGAGGCGGCCCGCAACGGCGGCGCCGGCCGCGTATCCGGCGTCGGGCGCACCAGGCGAAACCACAGCCGCCCGTAGATCTGGACCGGCTTCAGATGGCGGATCGTGTGCCAGTAACGCAGGCCGGTGCGCATCAAGGCAGTACCCGCCCGACGTCGTCCCAGCCATGGACATCGATCCCGCGATGGACGAGCCTGCCGCTCCCCCCGTAGATCAGGGCCGGCGTAGCCGCCAGTTCGCCGGCCAATGCCCGCCAGCGTTCGAGCCCGACGAAGAAATCGCGATTGAGTGTCTGGCCCGACTTGATTTCGATGGGCAGCATCCGCGAGCCGACATCGGCGATGACATCCACCTCGTTGCCATTGCTGTCGCGCCAGAAATGCAGCGTGGGTCGTTCGCCGCGATTCAGCCCGGCCTTCAGCAGTTCGGCGATGGCGAAGCTCTCGAAAATTCCACCGCGCAGGGGATGGACCGCCAGCTGGTCCACCTGACGGATGCCCAGCAGCCAGCACAGCAGGCCGGAGTCGTAAAAATAGAGCTTGGGCGACTTGACCAGCCGCTTGTTGAAATTCGCGTGATGCGGCCGCAGCAGGAACAGGACATAGCTCGCTTCGAGCACCGAGATCCATGCCTTCGCCGTGTTGTGGGTAATGCCGCAATCCGCCGCCAGGGACGACAGATTCAGTATCTGTCCGCAGCGGCCCGCGCACAGCCGCACGAAGCGCTGGAAGCTTTCCAGATCCTGAACCTTGACGAACTGGCGGACATCGCGTTCCACATAGGCCGTCACGTAGGCCGCCAGCCACGCGGAGGGCTTCAGCCGCCGATCGTGGATCGGCGGATAGGCCCCGGCAAACAGCAGTGCATCGAGAGCCGAAGGCAGCCGCCCGGCGGCGCTCAGCTCCGCCACCGAGAACGGCAGCAGTTCCACGAACGCCGTCCGGCCGGCGAGCGACTGGGTGATGCCCGACAGCAAGCCAAACTGCTGGGACCCGGTCAGCAGAAACAGCCCCATGCGTCCGTCGGCATCGACGCGGGACTGCAGATACGACATCAGTTGCGGCGCACGCTGTACTTCGTCGAGCACACCGCCATCGGGAAAGCGGTCAAGGAAGCCGCGCGGATCGTCGAGGGCCATCTGCCGCAGATCCGGGTCTTCGAGCGAAACGTAGGGTTTGCCGGCAAAGACCGTCTGTGCGAGCGTGGTCTTGCCGGACTGACGGGGCCCGGTCACCGTGACGATCGGGAAACCCTTCAGCAGTTCGCGCAGTGCAGGCTCGATGTCGCGTGCAATCATGGCAAACCATGCCGGTTATTTATGCAGATTGTCAATCTTAATTACAATCTGCATTGAAATCAAGCTATCCGGGCTTCAGCCGCCCGCCGCCTCGATGCTCACCCGCGCCACTTCGATCAATTCGTCCAGCGGAATCGGCGCCGGGCCGCCGGATTCGACGGCCCGCACGAAGGCGGCGGCACAGGCCTTCTGTCCCTTGTCCTGGCGCCACAGGTTCATCTTTGAAAAACCCGGCCAGCCAAAACCCGTGAGTTTGCGGAAGTTGTCCAGTTGCAGCGCCCGCCCGCCGGCAAACACCTCCAGCCGCTCCTTGGGAAAGCTCTTCGGCCCGTTGGCGAAGTAAAGCACGGTGCCGATCGAACCGTCCTCAAAGCCAAGCTGCAGGCTCAGCGTGTCCTTCGTCGCCGCCGCCATGTCCATGCGCCGCCACTCGACAATCGGCGCGCCGGCCAGAAAGCGCAGCAGGTCGATAAAGTGGCAGGCCTCGCCGACCACCCGGCCGCCACCGATCTCGCTGTCCTGCGTCCAGTGCTCGGCCGGAATCGCCCCGGCATTCACCGTCATGACAAAGGCCTTGGGGCCACCGGCGCCGGCGAGCAATTGCTTCACGCGCTGCACCTGCGGCGCAAAGCGGCGATTGAAGCCGACCATCAAGCGTCCGGCCGATGAAGCCGCCGCCGCCTCGATGGCGGCCAGTTCGCCCAGCGTCAGGCACAGCGGCTTTTCGACGAACACGTGCTTGCCGGCCTTCAGCGCCTCGATCGCCAGTCCCGCATGGCTGTCGTGGCGCGTACTGATCACCACCGCATTGACATCCGGGTCGGCGAGCACACCCGCCGTGTCGGTGCTGGTCTCCTCGAAGCCGAACTTGCGCGCCGCATGCAGGCCGCTGACGCCGGCATTCGACGCCACCACCTTGAGCCGCGCCCCCGTTGCCTTGAAGGCCGGGATCAGCACGGCGGTGGCGTAGTTGCCGGAACCGACGAAGGCAAGCGAGGCGTGCCTACCATCTTCGCGAGCAAGCTCGCTCCTACCGGGTGGCGTGGATGCGGTCTCCGTAGGAGCCAGCTTGCTGGCGATACCGACGACAGCAATCGTCTGCCGCCGTACCGCCAGCGCCGACTCTTCGGTCTGCGGGTACTCCAGCACTATCCCCAGCGACGGCCCCGCCCCGCCCACCAGCGCGTAAGCCCCCTCGGCATCGTCGATGGCGAAGCGGTGCGAGATCAGCGGCTTCACGTCCAGGCGGCCATCGGCCATCATGTCCAGCACGGCCTCGAAATTGCGCTGCTCGGTCCAGCGCACGAAACCCACCGGGTAGTCGTTGCCCTTCTCCTCGTAGCTCGGATCGTAGCGCCCTGGTCCGTAGGAGCATGAGACCTGGAAGCTCAGTTCCTTCTCGAAGAAATCGGCGCGCGACAACTCCAGCCCGGTCACCCCGACCAGCACGATGCGCCCGCGCTTGCGGCACATCTGCGCCGCCTGGTGCACCGGTTCGTTGCTCTTGGTCGAGGCCGTAATCAGCACCGCATCGACGCCGCGCCCGCGCGAAAAGCGCTGCGCCGCCGCGACCGGATCTTCACCGGCCGCAAGATCCACCACCTCGGCGCCCATGCGCTTCGCCAGCACCAGTTTGTCCGCATCAAAGTCCAGGCCGAGCACTCGGCATCCCTGGGCGCGCAGCAACTGCACGGTCACCAGCCCGATCAGGCCCAGCCCCGTCACCACCACCGCCTCGCCCAGCGTCGGCTGCGCCAGGCGGATGCCCTGCAGGCCGATGGCGCAGACCACCGTGAATGCCGCCTCGTCATCCGACACCGAATCCGGCACCTTCGCACACAGATTCACCGGCACGCTCACCGCCTCGGCGTGCTTGCCGTTCGAGATCACCCTATCGCCCACCGCAAAC
>JALHNN010000249.1:0-373 GCA_022843505.1 Sulfuritalea sp. | reverse complement strand
GACACCGGCGCCGACTTCCAGCACCCGGCCCGTGTTGCAATAGCCCAGCGGCAGCGGCTGGTCGAGCTTGTTGAACACGGCGTCCACCGTCGGCAGCAGGCCGTCGGTCCTGATCTTGTCCAGCACCATGCGCACCTTGTCCGGCTGCTGGCGCGCCTTGGCTATCCAGCCGGCCTTGCCGAATTCGATCAGCATGCGCTCGGTGCCGGCCGACACCAGCGTGCGCGTGGTGCCGATCAGCAGCTTGCCGCGCCCGACCGCCGGGCAGGGAACGTCGGCAACTTCCGTAGCGCCGGTCTTGAGGCTTTGCAGGATCTGTTTCATCGCGTTTTGACTATGCTATGCAGATTCGACTACGCAGGGAATTTACGGG
>JALHNN010000248.1 GCA_022843505.1 Sulfuritalea sp. | reverse complement strand
TTCCCGCCGGTGGCCCTGTGCCCGGCCCGATGAGCGACCTCGCGGTCGCGGGCAGGCACGACACGCCATCCGACGAACAAATCCTCGAACGCCTCGTCGCCCTCGAAGCCCTCGGCCGCGTCCGTCGCTTGGACGACGGGCGGTGGCTGGGGTAAGGTGGCGCCATGAAACTGGCCGAACTCCTGGCGGCACTGACGGAAGGCAAAGTCGACTACGTGCTGGTCGGTGGTCTTGCCGTCCAGCTGCATGGCTATCTGCGTTCCACCTTCGACGTCGACCTGGTGCTGGCGATGAACGATGAGAACCTGTCGCGCTTCATCGAAGTGGCCAAACGATTCACGCTGGTGCCGGCGATCCCCGTGGCGCTGGACTCGCTGCGCGATGCGGCGCAGATCCAGCAATGGCATCGCGAGAAGGGCATGCTGGCGTTTCCCTTGCGCGAAGCATCGGTGGGCGGCATGGTGGTGGATGTGCTGGTGCGTCCGGAAATCGACTTCGGGCGCCTGCGCGCCAATGCCGCGCGCGGTGAACTGTTCGGCCGCCATGTGCCGATTGCCAGCATCGACGATCTTTTGACAATGAAGCGGGCAGCGAACCGTGGCAAGGACCGCCTCGACATCGAGGCTCTGGAGAAGATCAAGCGTGGGGAAGACCCGAATGCCTGAAACCTTGCGCCCGCCCGTCACGATCCCGCAGGAGCTGATGCTCGCCCGATTGGCGCAATCCGAGCAGATGCGCGAGTTCTTCATACAGATGTGGTTGCAGAATCCCGAGCTGGCAAAGCAGGGCGGCGCGCGCGTGGCGAGCCTGCTGGCGCCCGCCGACAGCCAGAGCGGGGCGGCGCCCGGCATCGGGCCCTGAGTTCGCCCAGGAGTCGGCACTGGCAATACGGCGAGCTTGTGCCCTGGCGCGTCTGGTGAGCCACTCGCGGCCGACAATGAACGCCTCAAGCACCGGGAGGCGCATGAAATGGGCCTGTTCAGCCGCGGCATCGATATTGAAGGCGGAATCCTGTTCCCCGAAGGCTGGTTCCGCAGCGGCACGCGTCCGGCCACCGGGCGTCCGACTGCCGAGATTTATTCGCTCGCCGGCAAGGATGATCCGCGCGAACTCTGGCGGCTGGTGGACCAGGAAATCCTGTCGCACACGCCGCGGTGGAAGGATGACTATTTCCAGGTGTGGGCTGAAATACTGGCGGTCGACAACGTGGGTTACACGCTCTTCAGTGAGCGGTGGGTCATCGTCGCCTTCGATCCGGCGGGAAAGCCTGTAACGCGGGTTGATTACCGGCCGGTTCTGGAGGGAGGCGTGGTGGATGACGTGGCCTACGTGGATGCGACGGCAATTCAGGCCGGCGGCGTTACGCCGCCGGCCTGAGCGCACTCAGCGCGAGGTCCACCACGCCAGCGCGACGAAGATCGCGATGGCGATGAAGGCGTAGGTCTTCCACGGCGTCTGCTTTTCCGCATACGGATCGGTCAGCGCGCGCTCGGCGCCTTCAGGCAGCTTCGCCATCTGCGTCAGCGAGGTGCCGAAGGGGATGTTGATGCGGGCGCGGGCATTCACCGCCCAGCCGTTGGCGTCGAGGATGGGGCCGAGGGTGCGGCTGTGCAGCTTGAACCAGGCGATGATCACCGACGGCGCCGAGATCAGCAGCATCAGGCCGGCGATGGCCAGCGGGATCTGCCAGAACTTGAGGCCGAGCAGGCCGGCGATCACCGAGGCCAGCGCGGTGCCGATGGCGCCTACCGCGAGGCCGATGGCGGCAAAGATGCCGGCGAACTTGCCGACGTCAAACGTGGAAACTGCCGCCTGCTGCGCGGGCGGCTTGGCCGGCGGCACCTCGACCTTTTTCACGGTTGCGGTGGCGGCTTCGGCAAGCTTGCCCTCGACTGCCGTGGCCTTGCTCGCGGCCAGCTTCTGCAATTGTTCGGAAACCATGCGGCCGAGTTTCTTGTAGGGCGACCAGAAGGCCTGGCGCAGGCTGATCGGATGGTCGACGATCTTGGTGATGGTGGCGTCCCAGTCGCGCCCCCGGCGGTCGTAGAAGACGCCGTTGCGCATGGCCATCAGCTGGTCCGAGTCGCCCGCGGTGAAGGCGGCGGCGATCGTGAGCTTTTCGCCGGCCCGCACGCAGTCGCAATACACCAGGCAGATGCGCGAGAGGCTCGCCAGCGCCGCGTGTTTGCCGGCGTCATTGACGGCGATGCAGAGTTCGGCGGCACGGCCGTCGAGGTACAGGGTGCCGATCTGGAATGTCGCCTTGCCCTGACGGGTATAGAAGTCGCGGAAGGCGACGAAGTTGTTGGCCAGCGGCAGCAGGTCCCGCACATAGCGGGCGAGGCGTTCGAGGTCGCGCACGGCCTCGGCCTCGGGCGGCAGGCCGGCCGGCTTCGCGCCTTGCCAGGCGCTGTATACCGCGAGCTGGTCCTGCACCGCCAGCCAGTCGCTCTCGGAAAGTCCGGGCCGCGCGCCGAGCAGGGGTACTACCACGGCTTCACGGAATGCGGCGATGCGGTCGGCCCAGGCGGGGTTGATGCCGGAGTCGATGCCGGCGCCGAGCGGTACCGTGGCGCCGGCATCCACCCGGGCCAGCGGCAGGGCGGCGATGTCGGCATGGTCGTTGCGCAACGCTACGCCGTTGAGCGCCTTGAAGCTGTCGTCCGAGGCATTCATGGCGTCGCCGGCGCGGGCGTCGAAGGCGGCCAGTCGACAGCGGACGAAGAAGTCGTCGAGTTTGTCCTTGACGGCGGCCAGGGCCGCGCAGGCGGACTCGGTGGCATCCCCCAGCGGGCTCGCGGCGGCGCCGCCGGCTTCCCAGGCGGCCAGGGCGCGCGCCGCATATTCGGCCTCGGCGGCACTGGCCGCTTCGACGCTGACCATGGATTCGCCGGCGGGCAGCAGGCCTTTGGCCGCGGCCAGTATGGCCTCGTCCTTGATTGCCGCCAGCGGCACGCCGTCGAGCTTGCGCTCGAACACGCCAGTGTCGGCCAGGCGCGCGGCGGCCCAGTCGATGGCACCCAGCAGCTCGGGCGCGCGAATGCGGCCGTCACTGTCGGTGTCGAGCAACGCCAGTGTGCGGGCGTCGAACTCGATGCCGGTGGTCGGGCAGGAGAGGGCGACCCAGAGCTTCTGGTCTAGATCCCTAAGGTTGAGCAGGTCAGCCGCGGTATCGAGGCGGACCTGGTCGAAGCCCCCGGCGCGGAAGAACTTCCAGGTGTGGCTCATGCGTGGATCCTCGCTTATCGTTTTGGGTCAGGCGCGGTCGCCGACAAAGGGATTGCTGCGCCGCTCCTCGCCGAAGGTGGACATCGGACCATGACCGGGGATGAAATGGACATCGTCGCCCAGCGGCCAGAGTTTATCCCGAATGGATGCGATCAGCGCGGCGTGGTTGCCGCGCGGAAAGTCGGTGCGGCCGATCGAGCCGGCGAAGAGGACGTCGCCGACGATGGCCAGTTTCGTCGGGGCGTGGAAGAACACCACGTGGCCCGGCGTGTGCCCGGGCGTATGCCTTACCTGCAGGGTTTCATTGCCGACGCTGACGCTGTCGCCATCCTCCAGCCAGCGGTCGGGGATGAAGGCCTGGGAAGGGGGGAAGCCGAACATCCGGCTTTGCTGCACCAGTTGGTCTATCCAGAAGCTTTCCTCGCGCTGCGGGCCTTCGATCGGCAGCTGGCGCCGCGCCGCCAGGGCGCCCGTGCCGCCGGCGTGGTCGATGTGGCCGTGGGTCAGCAGCAGCTTTTCCAGGGTGACGCCGAGGCTTGCCGCGGCCGCTTCCAGCCGCTCCGTGTCGCCGCCGGGGTCGACCAGGGCTCCGCGCATGGTTTCGGTGCACCAGAGCAGGCTGCAATTCTGTTCGAAGGGCGTGACGGGGATGATGCGGTAGTCGAGGCTCATGGCAAACCTGTGGTGGTGAGGTGCTGCGGAGGTTTCAGCGGACGGGGGGCGGTTCGTTCGCGCCGAGCAGGGCGGCGAGCTCGACGCGCGCCTCGGCGAACTCGTCGGCGAGGCGGCGCAGCAGGTCGTCGGCACCGTCAAGGCTGTCGCTGCGTCCCATGCGTTCGAGCGCCATGCAGGTAAGGCGCATGCGCTGCGCGCCGAGGTTCTCGATGCCCGACAGGTAGCGGTGGGCGGCATCGCCCAGGCGCGCGCTCTGGCCGGTGCGGATCGCCGCGGCCAGGGCTTCCAGATGCTGCGGCGAGTCGGCGAGGAAAAGCCGGATCAGGTCCGCCAGCAGGGCCGGCGATTCGGCGTCCTGCAGTTCGCGCAGCTGCGCGATGCGTCGCATGTCGATCACCGGCGGCGCCGCGTCACCGGGCGATTCCGGCTGCGGCACGGCCCGCGTCGCAATGGCCACGGAGTTCAACACGGCGCGAATGTCATTGAGTTCCACGGGTTTCGACACATAGGCGTCGACGCCGGCGGCGAGGCATTTCTCGCGGTCGCCGGGCATGGCGTTGGCCGTCATCGCGATCACCCGCGGGCCGTCCTTGCCATAGCGCGAGCGCAGGCGACGGGTGGCTTCGAGGCCGTCCATCTCGGGCATCTGCACGTCCATCAGGACCACGTCGTAACTCTGGCGCTCCAGGGCGTCGAGCGCCTCGACGCCGCTGGCGACGAGGTCGGCGCGGTAGCCCAGGTGGGCCAGCAACTGCTGCACGACCTTCTGGTTTACCGTGTTGTCCTCGGCAACCAGGATCTTCAGCGGCAGGCTTTCGGCAAGATTGGCGGCGACCGGCGGCGTCGGCAGGACCTGGGGCGGCGCGCCATCGATGCGTATGGCGTGGAGCAGGGAATCGAGCAGGGCGGCGGGCTTGATCGGCTTGTTGAGGTAGGCGGCAAAGGAAGCCGTTTCCATCGAGTCCGCGCGATTGCGCTGGTGCGTCACCGAGGTCAGCATCACCAGCGGCAGGGCCAGCGGGT